>CAVCCL010000147.1:0-4602 GCA_963600665.1 Bifidobacterium catenulatum
GCTTGGTACAGTATGGAATGCTGTATTCATCGCATCTATTCTTGTTGCAATAGTGGGAACACTTCTCATGGCGTTCCTCGCAGACATGCCATTTGCACAGGCCTGCGGAATGGGACTTAACTCATTCTTCTGTACTATCTTCGTAGCTGGTGCAGCATTTGCAGGTGTGAGTGTTATCAGAGGTTATCAGGCAGGTCTGGTAATAGTATTGATATCAGGTCTCGTATTCCTGATCCTTTCAGTGACTGGACTCAGAAAGTACATTGCAGTTGCAATGCCTGAGTGCCTTAAGAAGTCAATTCCAGCAGGTATCGGTCTGTTCATAGCACTTATCGGACTGAAGAATGCAACACTTATCCAGGACAACCCATATACATTTGTTCAGTTCTTTGATTTCCACGGTGTGATCACAAGCGCTGGCAGCACAAAGGAGGCTATTGCACAGATCGCACCTCCTATAGTAGCATTTGTAGGATTTATAATAATTGCGATCCTTGCAAAGCTTAATGTAAAGGGTAACATTATCATAGGTATCCTTGCATCTACAGTATTATATTATGTTATGATGCTTCAGGCACCTAACTTTGATTTCTCATCGATCGGACAGTCATTCAAGGATTTCGGTTCAGTCGGATTCCTCGGAGTGTTCCAGGGACAGGCATGGAAGGATGCATTCTCTGCTGAGTATATCGGCGGTGTGTTCTCAGCTATCATGCTCGTTGTCAGCTTCTGTTTGGTAGATATGTTTGATACCATCGGAACTCTCTATGGAGCAGCTTCCCAGGCTAACATGCTTGACGAGAAGGGTGATCCAATGAAGCTTGACGAGTGTATGATGTGTGATTCTATCGGTACTGTATCAGGTGCTCTTCTCGGTACTTCAACATGTACAACATTCGTAGAGTCAGCTTCAGGTATCGCTGCAGGCGGTAGAACAGGACTTACAAGCTTAGTGACAGCACTCTGCTTCGCAGTATGTCTCTTCCTCAGCCCTGTTGCAAATATCATTCCATCATGCGCAACAGCTCCAGCACTTATCTTCGTAGGTGTACTCATGGCTAAGAACTTTGCAAAGGTTGATATGGAGGATATGCGTTCAGCAGTTCCTGCATTCGTAACATTCCTTATGATGCCACTGACATACTCTATTTCAAATGGTATCGGTCTTGGCGCTATCACATATGTTCTTATCACACTGTTCACAGGCAAGTATAAGAAGCAGGATATCGTAGTGACAATTATTGCACTCTTATTCATAGTAAAATTCGTTTCGGTAACAATGTAGAACATGTAACTGATACGAGAGATATAAAGGCGTTCCCGCACTATATGTGCGGGGACGCTTTTTTATATCCAAATGTGGTAATGTGTGATATTTACAACGTTAAGCGTTCAATGTATGGTAAATTTTGTAATGAAATTGTTTGAAAGCTATGGTAAGGTTGGTACAGATCTGTGCCAGAGGGGTATGGCAGGATTTATTTGTAGTTATATGCGGAGGGAAAAAGGAGTGTAAAAGGGTATGATAAGAAAGAAAATTGCTATTGTAGCCATAGCAGGAATAGTGGCTGCGACATCCATCACCGTGCAGTCTCCAATGGCGTTTGCGGCGCAGGAGACTCAGACAGAGAGTGAGGCTGAATGTTCTGCATCGGTCAAGTTTGATGATATTTCGGTGAAGGTACTCGATGATATGGATCTTTTTGACGTGATGGTCAAGGGTTCCTGGGATGTCAAATGGAACGCCAAGAAAGATGTTCCATCAAGCTGTGTACATTATGGAAGCTTTACGCTTGCGAAGGACAGCTATGTAAGGATCAAGGTCGCAACAGAGGGAGATAAACCCGATATAGGCTGGGAGGAGAGCTATTACATTTACGATAATCCTTCCATGAATAATGAGATGTACGACAAAAGGGTCGGAAGCAGTGACCACTATTACGAGCTGAAGGCCGGAACATACTATGTCAAGGTTGCAGGAGAGTTTTCATATTTTACAAAGACGACTGACCACACAGACAAATTCATGATAGGCGCAATAGCGCAGGAAGATGCGGTAAAGGTAACCCAGAGGGCAAACAGCAGCAAGACAGCTATGGATATTATAGTCGATGAGAAGATCATGACTGATAAGAGGGGAAGCATAAAGATCGCAAAGGCAGATGAGCCGGGCGATGTTGAGTGGGGAGACTTCTTCGACGATCAGTTTACGGATATATCGGAGACGGGAATATACACAGCTACAGAGAGTGGCAGCTATATTGTGAGAGTTCTTGCAAAGTCCACAGTTGCAGGTGGCAGAGACGCTGTTATATATGTAAAGGTCAATGTGAATCTGGATGACCACAAGGCTCCGATAATATCAGGTGTTCAAAATGGAAAGTTCTACAACAGACAGGTAAAGATCAGCTTCAGAGATGATGAAGGTGGATGCGGTGTCGCAAAGGCAACACTGGATGGCAAGGATGTCAAGAGCGGTACGGTCGTAAGCGCTGAGGGCAGACATGTGCTTGTGGTAAGCGACATGCTTGGCAACACGGCAACAGCCAGCTTCACTATAGACAAGACACGCCCGACAGTGAGCGGAGCAGCAAATAACAAGTGCTATAAAAGGAACGTTAAACTCACATACAGTGATAACAAGAGCGGCTCCGGTGTGAAGAGTGCAACCTTGAATGGTAAGAACATAAAGAGCGGCAAGACGGTGACAGCAGCAGGTAAGTATACATTAAAGGTAGTTGATAAAGCGGGAAATGTGACTACAGTCAAATTTGTCATCGATAAGACCAAGCCGGTCGTGTCAGGTGTTAAGAACAGAAAGACTTACAAGAAAAATGTAAAGATAAAGTTCAGAGACAACAAGGGCGGAAGCGGAATCAAGAGTGCTAAGCTGAACGGAAGAACCATAAAGAATGGCAAGGTTGTAAAGAAGGCGGGAAGATACATACTGAGAGTTACAGACAAAGCCGGAAATGTGACCAGGATAACATTCAGAATAAGAAAGTAATATGAATATAAGGCTGATCAGGGATCCCCACGCGGTGTATTATGTTTGATATCGATCAAAACATGGACACTGTCGTGGGGATTTTTGATTTGCCAAAGTGAGTTTTTTGTAGTATCATACCAACTGTGTACCAGTAGCCAATCGGATACGGCAATGGCCTCCGGAGCCATGACGGGCGGTTCGACTCCGCCCTGGTACGCTTTTTTATACTCTGATATTTATTTCGTAAAAGGATGATATGCAGTGATGAAGAAGAAAAAGAATTTGGAAGCGGAAGAACAGAATATAGAAAATGAAGAGCCGGAGTTGGATGGGAAATCAGAGATCAGTGGAGATTCAGAGACAGATGATGACTTAGATGACGGTGAAGATCCAGAGTCAGACGATGAATCGGATGACAGTGGAGACTCGGAATTAGATGATGACTTAGATGACGATGAAGATACGGAGTCAGACGATGAATCGGATGACAGTGGGGACTCGGAATTAGATGATGACTTAGATGACAGTGAAGATTCGGAGTTGGTTGATAACTCAGAGCCCGGCGGAGCTTCAGAGGTTGAGGAGACCCCGGCGAGACAGAAAAGGCCTTATGAGGATTATGTCATAGAAGATCCTGAGGATATGGACGATGCACCGGATACCGGAGATATGTTCGATGATGAAGAGCTGTATGGCGATGACGATTATTTTGCCGAAGAGAAGGCAAAGATGCGGAAAGGTCGAAGAAGATCCAGGCATGGCGGGATCTCTGGTGGCGTTCTTGCCTTGCTGTGGGCGGTATTTGTGATACTTGTCGGAGTCTATGTGTATGTATTTTTTATAAACGATAAGCTGTTCACAGAGGACATAACCGGAAGAGATAACACGGTGAGACTGGAGATACCAGACGGAGCAAATTACAGGCTGTGTACGATCGATGAGATAAATCAGCTTGTGAACAATTATCTTTTGGCGAGAACAAAGGCTGATCAGACGACCCTTCAGAGACTGGTCACAGATCCATCGGAATTTGATGACATGAAGAGCATTGAGATAGCGGCAGAGTATATAACGGCGTACAACAAGACCACTTGTTATATAGCCAACGGATATACCGCAGATTCGTATATCGTGTACGAATTATCCAATCTGACGATAAAGGACGTCACCTCGGAACCGCTGGACATAAGGTCGTTATATGTGACGAAACAGTCAGATGGAAGTTACAAGATCAACAATTCTGCTTTGTCTGACAAAGAGAGTTCGTATATCAACACCATCAACTCATCTGGTGATATACAGGCGATATATGAACATGTAAAAGAGAATAATGATTACCTGCTCAGAACTGATGATACATTAAAGAAGTTCCAGAGCCTGTATAATTAAGAAAAACGCAGACATTTTTGTCTGCGTTTTCTGCTGAACAGCTATTTGTTACATAGCCTCTGAAGAGTCTATGGTATCTGTGTCGATCACAACTCCTCTGGTAGGAACAGGGGTTGAGAATACTATCTGTGTCTCGGTGCTGCCAAATCTCTGGAGCTGTCCTATGAATGAGTCGAGATCCATGGTATTAGGAAAGCAGACCTTCATGAGGATGGAGTGTGCAC
>CAVCCL010000148.1:0-23755 GCA_963600665.1 Bifidobacterium catenulatum
CATATATACTATATAGGATTCTGGCTGTCGGATTTCGAAGATAATACTATAAATATATATCTGAACGTTATTGAGGATAAAAAAGTAAAATGTATAAAAAATATACAGCCAGTAAAGACTACATTTGCTGCAGGGGTAGATAAATATTTTACTGATAGAACAAATATAACAATAGAATATGAGGATGGAACTACATATGATACAAATATCACAGACTATGAATGTAGAGACTGGCATACAGATGTGATGGTATATGCAAAAGTTCGTGGAACTGACGGAAATAATGATGTATCAATCAGCGATGTAATAAACGAACCGGGTACATATGATATATATTTTATGGTAAATGGAAGTGAGGTGGAGTCAGAGAAATATCAGATAGATGTCAAATCTCTGGATGATATGGAGCTTCCTGAGCTTAATGAGGGAGAGTGTACGATAGATACGACGAGCGCATGGCAGGAGGCAAGAAAATGGTATAAATTTGCACCAAAGAGCTCAGGAGAATATACATTCAGCAGCATGCCAACGGCCTTGACTGATGATGCAGATGCACAGTACCTTAACGTGTATACGTTGACCAATGGCGTTCCAAAGAGGATCCAAGCTGGTGGCAAAAGTATACAGGTTATCAAGAACACTACTTATTATTTAGGCATATATGGAAGTCCAGATTCCGAATGGGAGCAAGATACACCAGGAAAATGGATTACAAATCTGTACAACGGTCAAACTGTAGCGAGTGTATCGTCGGTGGAAATAGCCTCCATGCGAAAGAGAATCTTTGCAGAAAATATAGAAAACAATTTCCTTGAAGGTGCTCAGATACTTGCAAAATTTGATGATGGGGAAAGTGACCAATTCAGTTATTATTCTGCAGAGGGATTATACAGAGTGGGATATGACGTATTGAATAGTATCTGTGTTGTATCAGAAGATGACAACAGCAGGTATGATCTCATGGATACTCTGCCAGCCGGAAAATATAAGATATGTTTTGTATGGGAAGATGGACGTGAGATGATCGCTGATAACAGCGAATTCGAGGTAAAAAGTCTGGATCAGATGGAGCTTAAGGAATTAGCTGACTATTCTAATTCATTCAATATATATATTGGAGCACAACCGGATGACCCTGACCAGGATGAAGGAATTTATTACTGGTCGGATCTGTATAAGTACACAGCGGAGTTGGATGGTCACTGTCGTACAGGTGGGTGGTTTGATACAGATGATGATGATGAAGTAAGTCTGGATGTTGCACAGGTTTATGAAATAAACAATGGAGAATTAAAGAAGCTTGAATTAAAAAAGACAGATTACAATGAATTTGCATTTGACGTAGAAAAAGGGCATACATACTATGTCAGGTATGGAAAATATTATGATTGCTATAGTGATGAATATGGAATAGGTGTGAAGTACGGGACAGTAATAAATGAAATTTACCGTGTTATCACATCGTTTGATATTGTTGAAAAAACCACACACTTTGACTCCATGCCAGAGGGCAATTATGCGGAAGTTACTTTGAAATGCATATATGACGATGGTACAACTGAAATGCTTCATCCATATTTTGACTGGGATACCACAAGTTGGGAAAAATATGGAAATGAATTTAGCTATGTAATAATAGACAAGAATGGAAATGATATTACTGACAGGTACACAATGTATGGGGATGGGCCGGAAACGCTTCCTGATGGAATATATAAGATCAGAGTGTCATGTGTTGCTGCAGATTATACACGCCTGCCGGATGTTGAATATGAAATATACATGGGAAATTATTCAGATGTTCTTGTTAATAAAATTGCATGTGATAAAGCAGAAATAAACGCATATGTGGGAGACCAGGTTAATGTTACAGCAACAGTTGAACCTTCTAATGCAGCAGATCCATCAGTGACATGGAGCAGTTCTGATGAGAAAGTAGTTTCAGTGGATCAGAACGGTGCTGTATTCTGCGTTGGCGCAGGAACAGCAACTATCACAGCTACGGCAAATGACGGAAGTGGCGTATCTACAAGCATCAAGGCGACAGTACGCAGAAGAACAGCCAGATTCAACAATGTTGCACAGATCAATAAGAAGGTCGGAGATAAGACATTTGCACTGGGAGCAGAGCTTCTTGAAGGCGATGGTGCACTAAGCTACAGATCGTCAAATACAAATGTTGTCATAGTTGATAGAGATGGCAAGGTGACAGTAAGGGGAGCAGGAACAGCGACTATCACAGTAACATCAGCACAGACAAGATCATATGATAAGGCAGAGATGACTATAACCGTAAAGGTTCAGAAGCCTGATCCGGTGGATCTGTCAGCCAAGTCAGCGAAAACAACGGTGTCAGGAATAGTTGATGGAAAATACACCGGTAACAGCGTGACACAGTCGAAGCTTACGGTTAAAGCAGGCGGTAAGACCCTGACAAAGGACAAGGATTACCGAGTGGCATACAAGAACAATAAGAATGTTGGAAAAGCCACGATTACGATAACCGGTATAGGAAGCTATAAGGGTACAGTGACAAGAAGTTTCAACATCGCTATATCCAAGGGCAGCACATACACAGTAGGAAAACTGAAGTATAAGGTGACAAATGCAGCTACAAATGGCAAGGGAACTGTGACAGTTACGGGAACGACCTACAAGACAGGGTACAAGTCATTCAAGACTCTTGACATAAAGAAAACGGTGAGCATAGGAGGAGTTACATACAAGGTTACTGCTGTGGGAAAAAATGCATTCAAGGGATACAAGTATCTTGGAAAGGTTACAGTTGGCGCAAATGTGACGACTATAGGTGCAGGAGCATTCAGCGGATGTAGCAATCTCAAGACAGTGACAATAAGCACGACACAGCTCACAGCAAAGACTGTTGGAGCAAAAGCATTTTCAGGGATAAATGCAAAGGCAGCCGTTAAAGTGCCTGCGAAGAAGCTGGCGGCTTATAAGAAGCTTCTGAAACAGAAGGGACTTCCAGCCAAGGCAACTGTGAAAAAATAAGATGTAAATAGAAGGCTTTTCCCTGGTGTGTATAGGTAGGCCAGGGAAGAGCTTTTTATATTCTAAAAGTGAGGAGGAACAAGGTTTATGAGAAAGAAAAGGATGTGGAGGCTGTTGTTGTTGCTGGTGGCGATCATGGCTGTAGCTTTTGTAAAGCCGCAGGATCGTGTAAGCGCAGCGGAGGAAAGTGACGAGGATATTATCATTGATGGCGATGATGATTATGACAGGTATTCAGGTGACTGGGATTACTATGAAGAGGGTGATGCGGAATTTGATGATCCAGACCAATATCCGCCATACATGGCAGGGACAACCAATAAGGCGACAGAGATAGAATGTGGCAAATCTTATTTTGTATCGAATACTAAGGCAAGTAACGAGCCGACAGGAAGAAGCTGGTTTGAGTATACCCCAAAGCAGGATGAGAGGGTATGTATAGAGATTTCTACCAACAATAAGTATGCAGGATTCAGGGTGCTTCTGCGTGACTCAAAAGGACTATATATTGCAAGTACCGGTGCAAAAAAATATAACGATGATGATGAGTACAGTACCAGAAAATCTGCGAGGATGACACTGACTCTGAGTGCCGGTAAAAAGTATTATATTCAGACAGGAAGACTGGATTATGATGAATTCAGTTCTGATGAAGAAGCAGGAAATTATACATTGACGCTGAGGGGGGTGCAGGGAATAAAAGACATAGCATATATTACTCCTAGAAAAACACAGTTCCTGGCACAGCTTGAAAATACCTATTTGTATAATGGCACGATGCAGATCATATATGAGGACGATTCCACAGATACGGTGACATTTGACCAGGATACATATTCAAATACAGAGTATACGGATATATATGGAAATAAAATCTATCTTCATATAAAGGGAATAGATGAGGACAATTCAAATATAGATATAGATGTTGATAGATTCTGTGAGCTGGACGAAGGAAACTACAGGATATACGCCGTGTGGGAAAATGACGGTTCACATTCTGTAGATGGTGATGAAATATCTGTAGTGAGTGCGTCAACTCTTCCTGATGTAGGGTTAAATAGCTTCACAGTAAAGGGGGATAAAGGCAGAGTAGCATATTCATGGCACAGATTTGTTGCGCCTGAGACAACAAAATATACAGTTAATAATTGGATGGATGTATGTGTATATGAGGCAGATCCAGATGGAAATGTCACTTGTATATCTGGAAAAGATTCGTTTAATGCTGTCGCAGGAAAGACTTATTATATTGGATTATCAGGTAATTTTTCTGAGTATGACAAGGAAACCGGTGAATTTATCGCTTATGACACATGGGAGAGTCAGTTGACAAAGACCCCAGGAATCAAGGCTATAAAGAACATTGTACCGACAAGGACGACATTTATAGCGGGATTTGATTCCGTACTCGCACGGGGAACAAAGGCTGTAATAGAATACACAGATGGAAGCACAGAGAATGTTACGTTTGAAGGGAACTATGATGGTGACGTATATTGTGTTACAGAGGTTGGAAATGTAAAAATATATGCAGAGGTTGATGGAGATATAGATCAGCCGGGAACGTATAATGTGATCTTCAAAACAGACAGCGAGACCATTGAAGGAGCTTCCTATAGTGTGACACTGAAGAATATCTCAGATATGGAGCTTCCTGAGCTTAAGACCGGAAGGCTCATCATAGATACAGAATCAATGGACGAGTATCAGAGATTGTGGTACAGGTTCAATGCCACAGAGAGTGGAACATACATATTCAGCAGAATGACATCGCTTTATGACGGCATGGTAGTGTATAAAGAGACTGCAGGAGATGTGGAACTTGTAGAGAGCAGTAATGGAAAATTTATCGGAGAAAAGGGCTGTACATATTATATTGGAATATATGGAAGCTATTATGATGACGTGGAGGATCAGGAGAGTGACAGATGGGAGACCGATTTCTATATGCCACTGAATGTTACCGGTATAAATATATCATCCTCATTAAAGACAGTGTTTGCCGAGGACATTGAGAGTAATTTCCTGAATGGAGCCGTTATAGATGTGGCGCTCAGCAATGGAAGCACAGAGCGATACACGATGGGTGAGGATTTTTCACCGAACTGTACATGGAAAAACATATATGTAAAAGCAAATGATTCTGATGAAGAATATGGACTCTATGACGCCGTTCCGGCTGGAACATATGAAGTGTACTTTGATATGAAGGATGGACGAACCATCACAGCCTCAAACAGTACATTTACAGTTAAATCAGTGACAGATATGGGACTTCATAGTATAGGCAATGGGGAGAATCCACTGAACATATATATGGGATATCGCCCTGATGGCTATTACTATAAAAATGAATATTGGTCAGATCTGTACACGTATACCGCTGAGCGGGATGGACGTTGTGCGCTTGAATCATACTTTAGTAACAATGGCGAGAGCGTATATGTAGATGCTGCGGAGGTATATGAAAAGACAGCGGATGGTGTAGAAAAGATCGCTTACTGGGATGTGGACTCCGAGGACGACGTAGAGTATGGAGAGAGCACAAGGTATGTGTTTGATGTGGAGAAAGGCCATACATATTATGTGAGAGTCGGAAAGAATGTATGGTGTTCATCAGATTATACAGTAGGTATGTGCACTGGAACGATAAGTGTTGAGCCACTCAAGATAGTGAATCATTTTAGTGTTACAGAGAACAAAAAATTTGAGTCAGGTTATAAGGGCGATTATGTTCAGGGTAAATGTTACTATGAGTTCGATGACGGTACTTCCGGAAGTATGCAGTATAGCTTTGGCGAGAACTGCAGCGAGGTAATGGTTGAGGGAAACAGATTCTATTATACCATTACAGACATAAACGGAAATGACCGTTCAACAGATACCAGTCTGCCAGATGGACGATACACAGTCAGGATACGATGCCAGACGGCGGATGAAGAACATATAATTTCAGTGTCATACACCATAAGGATCGGGGACGTGGTGCCGGTTACGGCCATAGCCCTTGACATGTCAGAGATCGACGGAATGGTAAATGACGTATTTACAGTAAGAGAGAGCGTTACACCTGTTAATGCCTCAGATCCGTCTGTGACATGGAGCAGTTCAGATGAAGAAGTTGCCATTGCCGACGATGATGGCCGGGTGTTCTGCGTTGGAGCAGGAACAGCGATAATAACAGCCACGGCAAATGACGGAAGTGGTGTATTGACAAGCATCAAGGCGACAGTACGCAGAAGAACAGCCAGATTCAACAATGTTGCACAGATCAATAAGAAGGTCGGAGATAAGACATTTGCACTGGGAGCAGAGCTTCTTGAAGGCGATGGTGCACTAAGCTACAGATCGTCAAATACAAATGTTGTCATAGTTGATAGAGATGGCAAGGTGACAGTAAGGGGAGCAGGAACAGCGACTATCACAGTAACATCAGCACAGACAAGATCATATGATAAGGCAGAGATGACTATAACCGTAAAGGTTCAGAAGCCTGATCCGGTGGATCTGTCAGCCAAGTCAGCGAAAACAACGGTGTCAGGAATAGTTGATGGAAAATACACCGGTAACAGCGTGACACAGTCGAAGCTTACGGTTAAAGCAGGCGGTAAGACCCTGACAAAGGACAAGGATTACCGAGTGGCATACAAGAACAATAAGAATGTTGGAAAAGCCACGATTACGATAACCGGTATAGGAAGCTATAAGGGTACAGTGACAAGAAGTTTCAACATCGCTATATCCAAGGGCAGCACATACACAGTAGGAAAACTGAAGTATAAGGTGACAAATGCAGCTACAAATGGCAAGGGAACTGTGACAGTTACGGGAACGACCTACAAGACAGGGTACAAGTCATTCAAGACTCTTGACATAAAGAAAACGGTGAGCATAGGAGGAGTTACATACAAGGTTACTGCTGTGGGAAAAAATGCATTCAAGGGATACAAGTATCTTGGAAAGGTTACAGTTGGCGCAAATGTGACGACTATAGGTGCAGGAGCATTCAGCGGATGTAGCAATCTCAAGACAGTGACAATAAGCACGACACAGCTCACAGCAAAGACTGTTGGAGCAAAAGCATTTTCAGGGATAAATGCAAAGGCAGCCGTTAAAGTGCCTGCGAAGAAGCTGGCGGCTTATAAGAAGCTTCTGAAACAGAAGGGACTTCCAGCCAAGGCAACTGTAAAAAAATAATATAAGAGTACAATGAAGATCCCCATACATATGGCAGAAAAGCTATATGGATGGGGATTTTTATGCTATGGACAAAATACAATATGGGTGTTACAATCCGTTCAAAGTATAGGCATAAGCATAGAGAGAAAGAGAAGAAAACCAATGAAAAAAGCACTTGTGGTATTGATCGTAATGGTGTGTCTGGCAGCCGGAATATGGGGAATCTTCATGCTGAGAGGCAGTGCGGGGAAAGCCGGAGGCCACGGTGAAAATGACAATGGAAATACAGGCGTGGCTGCTGATGTCACGGAGAGAGGAACTACGACAGAAGAGCAGACCACGGATAGTCAGGAAACGACGGAGGTGACCGAGGAGGAGAAGCCGAGTCTGGTGGATGAGACCCTTGCGGGGATGACGCTTCATGAAAAGGTCTGCCAGATGATGTTTGTGACACCGGAGGAGCTCACGGGAGAGGACGGCGTGACTGTGGCAGGGGATGCGACCAGACAGGCTCTGGAGAATTATCCCGTTGGCGGCATAGTGTACTTTGCGAAGAACCTTGAGAGTCAGGATCAGGTGAAGGAGATGATCGCCAACTCCCAGAAGTACAGCAGTATAGGGTTATTTGTGGCGACCGACGAGGAGGGCGGCGTGGTAAACCGCCTGATGGATACCGTCGGAACCACATATATAGGCTCCATGTACTATTACAAGGACGACGGAGACGAAACGGCATATGAGAACGCTTACACTATAGCAAATGATATGTCAGCGCTTGGCTTCAATCTCGACTTTGCGCCGGTGGCGGACGTGTGGTCGAATCCCGACAATACGGTTATCGGGGAGCGGGCATACAGCGATGACTACGCCCAGGCAGCAGAGCTCGTTGGAAATGCGGTGAAGGGCTTCAACGACGGAGGAGTCCTGTGCACACTGAAGCATTTTCCGGGGCATGGAGACACGGCGGAGGATTCACACTACGGCAGTGCATATGTGCATAGAACAAAGGAAGAGATCATGGCGGATGAGCTGCAGCCGTTCAGGTCAGGTATAGAGGCTGGGGCAGAATTTGTCATGGTCGGACATCTGATCGTACCGGATATAGACGAGGTTCCAGCCACGCTCTCATACAAGATAGCGACCGGTATGCTCAGGGATGAGCTGAAGTTTGAAGGAGTTGCCATAACCGATTCATTTGAGATGGAATCCATAGCGGACAACTACAGCGTGGACGATGCGGTGGTGATGTCTGTAAAGGCGGGAATGGATATGATATTGCAGCCGAAGGACATGGCGTCGGCGGTGAATTCCATAGAACAGGCAGTGGCGGACGGCGAGCTGTCAGAGGACAGGATAGACGAGAGCGTCCGAAGGATACTCACCCTGAAGGAGAGCCGCGGACTGCTCAAATAGCAAACTATGTAGTAATCAAAACTATTTAACCTTGTTATATATATTACATTGTGGTAAAATTATTTTATCTGGGGTGCAAAAATGCACTGTCAGCAGATAGAATGAAAAATACGAGGTATGAGATGAAAAGAGTAGTTGTAACAGGCATGGGTGCTGTGACACCTATAGGAAACAGTGTAGAAGAATTCTGGGATAATATAAAGAAGAATACAGTTGGTATCGGAGAGATTACAAAGTTTGATGTCAGCGATTACAAGTGCAAGCTTGCTGCTGAGGTTAAGAACTTTGATCCAAAGCAGTATATGGATCCGAAGGCGGCAAGACGTATGGAGCCTTTCTGCCAGTATGCCATTGCAGCTACAGGTGAGGCTATAAAGGATGCAGGGCTGGATCTTGAGAAGGAAGACAGAACAAGGATCGGAACCTGTATAGGAAACGGACTTGGCGGTGTTGCCACCATAGAGAAGGAGCACAAGAAGGTCGTAGAGGGCAAGGCGAACAGAGTCAGCGTTATGATGGTGCCTATGATGATATCCAACATGGCAGCAGGCAATGTGGCTATACAGTTCGGTCTTGAGGGAAAGTGTACAGATATCGTAACAGCATGTGCGACAGGAACCAACTCCATAGGAGAGGCTTACAGATATATACAGGCAGGAGAGGCCGATGTCATGGTTGCAGGTGGAGCAGAGTCACCTATCTGTGAGACAAATGTATCAGGATTTATCTCCATGACAGCGCTTTCAAGTGCAGAGGATCCTATGAGAGCATCCATACCATTTGACAAGGACAGATGTGGATTTGTAATAGCAGAGGGCGCAGGAGTTGTTGTACTTGAGTCACTTGAGCATGCTCAGGCAAGAGGTGCCCAGATTCTGGCTGAGGTAGTTGGCTATGGTTCAACTTGTGATGCATATCACATCACATCCCCTAAGGAGGATGGAAGTGGTGCAGGACGTGCCATGAAGCTTGCCATGGAGGAGGCCGGAATCACACCTGCTGATGTTGATTATATCAACGCACATGGAACAAGCACCCATCACAATGACCTCTTTGAGACAAGAGCCATCAAGTACGCTATGGGTGATGACGCATACAACGTGAACATCAATTCAACAAAGTCCATGATAGGACATCTGTTTGGAGCTGCCGGAGCAGTTGAGTTCATAACATGTGTGAAGTCCATAGAGGATTCATACATCCATCCAACAGTTGGTCTCCGTGAGACAGAGGGCGAGATGGATCTCAACTACACCATGGGCGAGGGCGTACACAAGGACATCACATATGCGCTCAGCAACTCACTGGGATTTGGTGGACACAACGCAAGTATACTTGTGAAGAAGTTCGAGGCATAATACAAGACAGGGATTATTGCTGATCACATATAACAGAAAACATCACTTCGGACACCGGAGTGATGTTTTTTTGTGCACTGACCCGGGTTAATAAAATAAATATTTGGGGGACATAAACTAATAAAACCACAAAACAACACAAAAAAACATGAAAAACAAATGAAAACCAGAAAAACCCACAAAATGTGTTGACAATCCCACAGGGCGTGGCTATGATACAAAGCAAAACAGAAGCGCGTATCTGATTTTAGAGTGCAAAGGGGCACGGAGATAGAACTGTAAAGTTTCATCTCTGTGCCCCTTTTGTGTTAACAGGGAAATCTTTTGGAGGTGGAATATGGCTACTAAATCAAGCATTATGGACACTAACAGCTACAGTGATGACTACAGTTCACTGCTCAGTAACACGACAAGGGATATGATAAACCGCCGTGAGAAATGGATGGGTGGCGCTTACAGACTTTTCTATAGAAAGCCTGTCAACCTTGTGAGAGGACAGGGACAGTACCTCTGGGATGCAGAGGGAAACAAGTATCTGGACATGTACAACAATGTGGCAGGAATCGGTCATTGCCATCCCGCTGTGGTCGAGGCAGTTACAGAGCAGATGAAGCTTTTAAATACCCACACACGTTATCTGCATGAGAGGATCATTGATTACAGCGAGGATCTGCTTGCGATGATGCCGGATGAGATAGACAAGATAATGTTCATGTGTACCGGTTCTGAGGCAAATGACCTGGCACTCCGAGTGGCACAGGAATACACGGGTGGCACAGGAATCATAGTTTCAAGGGAAGCGTACCACGGAACAAGTGCTCTGACATCGGGATGTTCACCAGCCCTTGGAAGTGAGCAGCCGCTGCTTCCGAATGTAAGACTTATTGACACTCCTGATTATTACAGACATGGCGGTACACCTGAGGAGTTCACCGCATGGTACTCAGGAGAGATGCAGAAGAAGATCGACGAGCTGGAGGCTGCCGGATACAAGTTCTCATGTTTCCTTGCAGATTCGATATTTTCGTCAGATGGAGTACATCCGAATCCGGTTGGTTTCCTGAAGGCGGCCATCGACGTGGTACATAAGAATGGCGGTGTGTTCATCGCCGATGAGGTGCAGCCGGGATTTGCGAGAACGGGAGATGCGTTCTGGGGATTTGCCAGACATGGGATCATACCTGACATGGTGACAACCGGAAAGCCTATGGGTAACGGAATCCCGATATCAGGACTTGCCGCAAAGCATGAGGTGCTTGCCGCATTCAGTGACAAGCTTCCATACTTCAATACATTTGGAGGAAATCCGGTGGCTATCGCAGCCGCACAGGCTGTGCTTAATGTCATAAAAGAAGAAAAGCTGCAGGAGCATTGCAAGGTGGTCGGTGCAAAGCTTCTGAAAGCATTGCAGGAGGTAAAGGACAGACATCCTGATTCGGTGGGCGATGTCAGAGGCGCAGGCCTGTTCATTGGATTTGAGCTTGCGAAGAATGACGGCAAGAAGACCCCGGATCAGCAGAAGGCGCTGGATGCCATCGAACTTCTGCGAGACAACAACGTGCTGACCTCTGTTGCAGGCCCTTATGGAAATGTCTTAAAGCTTCGTCCGCCTATGGCATTCCAGGAGTGCGATATCGACTGGATAGCATCAACCCTCGATAAATGTCTGCATCAGCTTGAGTCATAGATAACACACGAAAAGGAGGAAGAATTATGAAAAAGAAGATTTGCTCAATACTTTTGGCAGCCGCACTGGCACTTTCGGTGACTGCATGTGGAAGCTCTGGAGGAAGTACAGACGGGAGCACACAGGCAGTGACAACAAGCTCTGAGTCCAAGACGGACAAGGACACACTGGTGATCCTGGGAGCAGAGAACTGGCAGGCATCACTCAGCCCGCTGAAGCACACGTCCACGATGATGCTTCACGCAGAGGCCATAGCCCTGGAACATCTACTGGTCATGGATGAGAAGACACAGGAGCCACAGCCTAATCTTGCTACTGAGTGGTCATATGACGACAGTCAGACAGTCCTGACGGTCAAGCTCCGCGAAGGCGTGAAGTTCCACGACGGTTCAGACTTTACCGCAGAGGATGCCGCAGCATCATGTGAGGCATATTCAAGTTCACAGAACGTATCCGGTTCATGGTGGGCAGATGAGTTAAAGTGTAAGGTCATTGACGATTATACATTTACCATAACTCCGGCATCGGGAAAGCCTCTTGGTTCTCTGGTCAACATGCTCTGTTCAACTCCGATAATGTCCGCTGACGATCTCGCAGATCCTGAGAACACTCTGGATAAGAGATACAACGGAACTGGCCCATACAAGATGGTAAGCTTTGAGAACGACACAGCGACATATGAGCTGTTCGACGATTACTGGGGAACTCTTCCTAAGATAAAGAAGATCGAGTACAAGTACGTTGCGGATGCCACAACACGTCTGTCAGCACTGCAGTCAGGTGAGGCTGATGTCATCGAGCGTGTTGACTCCGATGCGGTGTCCGTGCTTGAGTCAGACAGCAATATCGTGGTTGACAAGTTCCTCACCACAGAGTGTAAGCATCTTATTCCAAAGTTCAAGATGCCGCCTATGAATGAGAAGCTCGTCAGAAAGGCGATAGCCTACGCGATCGATTATGATGGAATCGTAAATGATATATTTGGCGGATATGCAGAGAAGGCAGACAGCTTTATCTCCTCAACTATATGGGGCTACAAGGCTGTAGGCGGTGTAGGCGAGTACGATCCTGAGAAGGCTGCAGAGTGCCTGAAGGAAGCCGGTTATGAGAATGGCGAGGGACTTCCAGAGCTCAACATCTACACATCCGTTGGTTTCTACCCTAAGACAAAGGAATATTACGAGTACATTGCAGCTTGTTTACAGGCTGTCGGTATCAACTGTAAGGTCGTTCCACTTGATACTTCATCATGGGGCGATGTGTTATATGAAGAAACTCCTTGCTACATGATCGACTGTGGATGGCAGCCATCAGGAATCGAGCCTGAGCTGAAGCTGAATTCATGGTATGCAGAGGGTCGAATCAGCCACTATGAGCCTACGGCAGAGCTTCAGGACATCATGGACAGATTCGCAACTGAGACAGACCCAGATAAGAGAAAGCAGATCCTTCAGGACGAGTACCTTCCGGCCCTGGCAGAGGAGATGCCTGATATCCCTATCATCAAGTCCATGACTATCTTCGGAGTAAGATCAAATGTCAAGGGTCTTGAGTACACAAGTGGTGCAGATTATATCTTCACAAATGTCACAAAAGAGTAAGCGCATAGCAATACATTAGATTCACAAAAAAGGGGCTGCATGTGTAAGGATACAGCATGTGGCCCTTTTTAAGAAGGGAGGAAATCAAAGTGCTGGGAACCGTTTTAAAAAGACTTGCACAGGGCATTTTTGTTACCTTTTGCGTTATATTTATCAGCTTTGTAATACTTCGAATGATACCGGGAGATCCGGCGAAGGTCATGGCTCCGACAGCAACAGTAGAACAGCAGCAGGCGATCAGAGACAGTATGGGACTGGAGAAGTCCATCCCGGAGCAGTTTAAAATGTACATGGTGAATCTGTTCCACGGAGATCTTGGAGAGTCATATTTCAAGAGCGATACAGTTTTGAATGTTATGGAGCAGGCCACACCTTTATCATTGATACTGCTGATATCTTCAGTGGTCATATCGATCATATTATCCCTGATCCTGGGAACCATCGCAGGACTCAACGGAAATAAATGGGAGGATCGTCTCATCTCGAGTATTGCGGTACTGTTCCAGTCAATGCCTAACTACTGGGTATCCTCCGTGTTGATCATTATTTTCTCAGTCAGACTTGGTCTGCTGCCATCAATGGATTATTCGGGACCTGCATCCTGCGTGCTCCCGACGGTGGCGCTGGCACTTCCACTCACGGCGGTGCTCACCAAGGTGGTGCGTTCCTCACTGATCGACAGTTACAATCAGGAATTTGTCAAGGTTGCATATGCGAGAGGAATATCGACAGTGGCGATATATTTCAAATACGCACTCAGGAATTCACTTATCCCTGTACTGATATCCCTCGGAACACAGCTTGGCTTCCTGGTAGGAAGTATCGTTGTTGTCGAGTATGTATTTAACTTCCCGGGAATCGGGTACACGGTGTTAAATGCGATCCTTCGAAGAGATTACAACCTCGTTCAGGGAATCATCATTCTGTTTTCCGTATTTTTTATAGTTTTGAACATTGTCATTGATCTTGGCAGTATCCGCCTTGATCCACGAATGAGAAAAGCACAGGGAGGACTGTAATTATGAAGAAAAAAAGTAAATTTAGAACAGTCCTTCAGTGGATTGGCAAAAACAAATTATTTACACTTGGAATCATCATTGTAGGAATCTATCTCCTTGCCGGAATCTTTGCACCGCTCATCGCGCCGTCGGATCCGGGCAAGGCAAATCCATCCATCAGATTGTTGAAGCCGTTCCAGGATCCCGCACACTGGCTGGGAACCGATGCCATCGGACGTGATCTGTTCTCGAGACTTCTGTATGGAATCCGTACCTCGGTCATCATTGGTTTCTGCAGCGTTCTGCTGGCAGCACTCATAGGTCTGATAGTCGGAATCATATCCGGTCTCACAAGTCCGGGGCCTGTGGATTCAGTGCTGATGAGAATCACAGATGTGCAGATGGGATTCCCATTTATCGTACTTGCCATGATCGCACTCACACTGTTCACGCCAAATGAGGTGTCGGTGACCATAGTGCTGAGCCTGGCACTGTGGCCGGCCTATGCGAGAACGGTGCGGTCAAATGTAATACCCCAGAAGAGCACAGATTATATTGCGGCGGCAAAGCTCATGGGGGCGAGCTCATGGAGGATATCCACGAAGTATATCGGCAAGAATCTGATCCCTGCCATGCTTCCTCTCATACCGCTTGATATCGCCGGAATGATCATCAACGAGAGTTTGCTCAGCTACATGTCACTCGGTATAAATCCGCCAAAGATATCCCTTGGAAACATAATGTCCGATGCCCGTGGTTACATTGCATCCGATGCGTGGTACATCATGATCCCCGGTATCGTTCTTATCATCATGGTTCTCGGACTGAATTTTATCGGTGACAATCTTCAGGTTCATTTCGATCCAAAGCTTCGCAAATAGGAGGATAACAGTATGGATAATAATACAGAAAAAGATACAGATGTGATCCTTGAGGTAAAGGATTTAAAGACCTATTTCAAGACCGGCCCGCACAAGGTCGTGAAGGCAGTTGAGGGAGTGAACTTCTCACTGCGGAAGGGCAAGGTGCTTGGAATAATAGGAGAGAGTGGTTCCGGCAAGAGCGTGACGGCGAGATCCATCCTGAGAATAGTGGAATCTCCGGGCTACATTGCAGGCGGCGAGATAAAATTCAAAGGTCAGGATATACTGAAGCTCCCAGAGAAGGAGATGAAGAGCATCCGTGGAAATGAGATCTCCATGATATTCCAGGATCCGACCACATCGTTCAATCCCTACATGACAATCGGAGCACAGCTTGCCGAGGCTTATAACGCACATATCCCATCGGGTTCAGAAAAGGCAAAGCAGGAGATAATGAGGGTTCTCAAGCTTGTCGGAATAACCAACGGCGAGGAGGTCATAAAGAAATACCCGTGTGAGTTCTCCGCGGGTTTCAGACAGAGGATATTCATAGCAATGTCCATGATATTGTACCCGGATCTGCTCATAGCGGACGAGCCTACAACAAGTCTTGGAATCACCATTCAGGCGGAGATCATCGAAGCCCTCAGTGAGGTGCAGAAGCAGACAGGCATCTCCATCATGATAATCACCCATGACTTTGGGGTGGTGTCACAGTTCTCAGACGACATATTTGTCATGTATGCGGGAAGATGCGTGGAGTCGGCATCCAAGAAGGATCTGCTCAGGAATCCAAAGCATCCTTATACGGTTGGACTTATCCGTTCTGTTCCGCTTCTCGAGGCCCGTAAGACGAAGAGACTGAAATCTATTCCGGGATTCCCGCCGGATATGTCAAATGTCCCGGAGGGATGTCCATTTGCTTCCCGTTGTGAATATGCGAAAGATATATGTCATAAAGAGGTGCCGACGCTGAAACCGGTTGGGGAAGGCCATATGTGTGCCTGCCATTTCCCTCTGGATTATGACATTAACGAAGATACAGAATTGGGGTGATCATATGAAGGATATAGTATTATCTTGTGATAATCTGCTGAAGCAGTATCCGGTGAAAAAGGGAATGTTCAACAAGGTTGTCGGACAGAAGAACATAGTTGACCATGTCTCGCTGGAGCTGGAAAAGGGCAAGACACTTGCGATCGTCGGAGAGTCGGGCTGTGGCAAGACGGTGCTGACGAGAGTCCTGCTGGGAATTGAGGACAAGACGGACGGAAGTATCGTATTTGAAGGAAAATCCGTGGACGATATGACGCCCCAGGAAAAGAGCGATATGAAGGCAAAGATACAGATGATCTTCCAGGATACTCTGGGATCGCTGCATCCGAGAATGAGTATCCGTGAATCACTTGAGGAGCCATTGATCCTGAACGGAGTGAAGGACAAGGAGGAGAGGGAGAAGATCATTCTGGACACACTTTCACAGGTCGGAATGGCGCCGATGTTCCTTGACAGATATCCGCACCAGTTATCCGGTGGACAGAGACAGAGGATCATCATTGCGCGGTGTCTGGTAGTCACACCGAAGATCATATTTGCCGATGAGCCTATATCGGCACTGGACGTATCATTGCAGGCCCAGGTCATAAATATGCTGATGGATCTGCAGGAGAAGTACAAGCTGTCCATGCTGCTGATCGCCCACGATCTGGCTGTGGTGAGACAGATCGCCGATCAGATAAAGATCATGTATTTCGGAGAGATAGTCGAGAGTGCGCCGAGCAGTGAGATCTACAAGAATGCGCAGCACCCTTATACAAAGGTTCTGCTTAAGGCGGCTCCGAGTATCAGCAAGGGACTTGAGGATGCGGGATTTGATATCGACCTTAAGCCCGGTGATATTCCTGATCCGGCAAAGCCTATGCCGGGATGTCCGTTCTGTACACGCTGTATATATGCGGATGAACGTTGCATGAAGGAGCGCCCGGAGGAGACAGAGGTATCACCGGGACATACGGTCCGCTGTCACAAGGCAGGACAGATATAACAGAGATTAAGGAGGAATCGTGATGGAATATAGTGCAGTCAGTACGATATGGATTCTGGTAGGAACGGTACTCATTTTCTTCATGCAGGCGGGCTTTGCGATGCTTGAGACCGGCATGACGAGGGTAAAAAATGCAGGAAATATCGCCATGAAGAATCTGGTTGACTATTGTATCGGTTCGGTGGCGTTCTGGTTGATCGGATTCGGAATTATGTATGGCGGCAACGGAGCTGTCCTGGGGAAGATCAAGGGCGTGGCCATGGAATCGGTATATGGAGGCGGCATGCTTCCTGATGGGATCTCATTCTGGGCATTCCTGATATTTCAGACAGTATTCGCTGCGACGGCGGCGACCATCGTGTCGGGTGCCATGGCGGCAAGAACTAAATTTGCTGCATATTGTATCTACAGTCTGATGATAAGTCTGGTGATCTATCCTATATCGGGACACTGGATATGGGGAGGCGGATGGCTGGCACAGCTCGGCTTCCATGATCTTGCCGGATCAACAGTTGTACATATGGTGGGCGGTGCCGCTGCATTTGCAGGAGCATGGATGCTTGGCCCACGTATCGGAAAGTATTCAAGAAGCGGAAAGTCGAAGAAGATACCGGGACACAGCATGCCGCTGTCAGTGCTTGGAATATTTATCCTGTGGTTTGGTTGGTTCGGCTTCAACGGAAGCTCGGTTCTGCCACTGACAGGAGATACGGTGTCGCTGGTTGGCAAGGTGTTCTGTAACACCAATCTGTCCGCTGCGACTGGAGCAGTCACAGCGATGTGTATAAGCTGGGCATGGAAGAAGAAGCCGGATATCGCCATGACTCTCAACGGCGCTCTGGCAGGCTTGGTTTCGATCACTGCTGGAGCCGACGTTATAAGTACACCACTTGCGGTGTTGGTCGGAATCGTGGCTGGAGCGATAGTAGTTGGGGGAATGCATTTCATAGAGAACGTGGTAAAGATAGATGATCCTGTGGGAGCCATTGCGGCACACGGATTCGGAGGTCTGTGGGGAACTGTAGCGGTTGGATTGTTCTCAGACGGAACCGCCACAAAGACAAAGGGACTGCTGCTCGGCGGCGGTGGATACCAGTGCGGAATCCAGATCCTTGGCGGAATAGTTGTGTTCCTGTATGTATTTGCAGCTTCGGCACTGCTGTTCAAGATCGTTCAGAAGACCATCGGCCTTCGTGTATCAGCCGAGGATGAGATGGACGGACTGGATATCAGTGAGCATGGATTTTCAAATACTTACACAGAGGTGCTGTCCTCAGATGGAATAAGCGCGCCTATGATGAATGTGCCTAAGATCGACGGCAAGGCATTTGACAGCACAGAAGAAATGGAGAACCTTAACATATCCAAGGTGGTCATCATAGCGAGAAAGAACAAGCTTGACGCACTGCTTCACGCCATGAATGACATCAATGTGACGGGAGTTACGATCACGGATGTGACCGGATATGGTATACAGAAGGGAAATAATGACAAATATTACCGCAGCTCGGATGCGGATCTCAACCTTCTTCCTAAGGTGAAGGTCGAGGTCATAGTCAGCACTGTTCCTGTGTCCAGGGTTGTGGAAACTGCGGAGAAGGTGCTGTACTCCGGCAACTACGGCGATGGCAAGATATTTGTATACGATGTGAAAAATGTTGTGAAGGTTAGAACCGGAGAGGTTGGAAGAGAAGCATTGATTGATGAGAGCAAGTAGGAGAGGAGGCTTTTTTATGCGCAAGACAACAATTGATGAGGCGATCGCAAGGGTCGACGACTGGAAGGGCAAGGAGATCAGTTACAAGCCCGTTTCAGGAGGAATAACGAATCCGAATTTCAAAGTGGATGTGGAGGGAGAGCATTTCTTCCTCAAGATACCGGGAGCCGGTACGGATTACATAAACCGTGAGGTATGCCACGAGGCAAATGTGATCGCGGACGAGAGCAAGGCAGGCCCAAGAGTCTACTATTATTTCGAGGATACAGGTGTTGAGATATTCCAGTGGCTTGACGGCTACCGCCAGGTGACATTTGGCGATGTGTACGACAAGGAGATTTTCCAGTCGATATTCGAGAGAATCAGGGACTTCCATCATCTCGAGACAAAGCCGCTGAACCTGAAGCAGAGCATATTTGAACAGGCGTGGGATATGAACGCAAGGGCGAAGAAGGGTGGATATATATCACCGTTCAATGACAAGATGGAGTATCTGCTCTCTGCTATTGAGAAGGCGCTGGCGGGCAGTGAGGAGCTCTGTCCGTGCCACAATGATTTCTGGACAAACAACCTGATGTACAACGAGGAGACAAATGATCTGAAGATCATAGATTATGAGTATGCGTCCATGAATGATCCGTATGTGGATCTGGGACTGATATCTGCGGTGAACTATTTCACCGAGGATATGGACGTGGAGATGATGAAGATATACGGCGGAGGCAAGGTTGATGAGAGAGCATTTGCCAGGATGAAGCTTAACAAGATAGCATGTGACATCAAGTGGGCGTACTGGGCGCTGTATCAGGCGGCCAGCTCTAACGTGGAGTTTGATTACATGAACTGGTATGGACAGAAGATGGCGAGACTGCAGCATTTCTGGCTCGATCCAAGGCTGGATTACTGGCTTGACGTTGCGAGGGTGAAGAACACCCGTATCAGTTGATCATCGGCAGGTTGTATTGTGAAACCGGTTCAGGAAAGGGAGATGTATATCATGAAAGATTATTATAAGAATATGGAAGATTCATGGATAGAATTTGTCAGCAAAAATATACGTGCACAGGCATATTCCGGGGAGGAGAGAGCCACCTCGGAGGTGTTTATGCAGGCCATGGAGGAGCTTGGTATTGAGCATTTCCGCGATGAGTGCGGCAACGTGGTCGGCGTCATCCGCGGTGAGGGTGAAGGGCCGAATGTGCTTCTGACCGGACATATGGATGTTGTGCCCGAGGGAAGCATAGATGCATGGAGTCCGTATTCGCCATTTGAGCCGAAGGTGGAGGATGGAAAGTTATACGGCAGAGGCATAAGCGATATGCTTGCTGGACTGACTTCAGAATTCTTTGCATTTATGGAGATCAAGAAGCTGGTGGATGCCGGGGCGAAGATATCGGGCAATCTCATATTTGCTGCAGTCGTCTATGAGGAGCCGGCGGAGAGTATCGGAACGATATATCTCATGGAGCACACGCTTCCGGAACACGGCCTTGATGTTGACCTGTGTTATCTGGGAGAGCCATCTGACGGCAATCTGGCCATCGGACAGAGAGGAAAGATCGAGCTTGTTATAGAGGTGTACGGCAAGGTGGCGCACTCGTCCGCTCCGCAGGAGGGAATAAATGCCGTTGAGAAAGCACTTCCTATAATGGATGCGATCACGCACAACTTTGGCAGTGAACCGCTCGTGCATGAGATGGGTAAGACGTCCATGGTCATCACTGATGTGGTGGTTACGCCGGGACAGAAGTATTCCTGTGTGCCGGACTATTGTGAGATCACGGTGGATCAGAGATATGTGCCACCTATGACCATAGAGGATACAGTGAGCCGGGTTCAGAAATTCCTAGATGAGCAGAAGGAAAAGGATCCTGAGCTCAGAGCTGTCGTTCATCCGAGAATGAATAAGAGGACGTGTTACACCGGTTATGAGGCGGAGGCGGCAAAGCAGCATCCGGCGTGGGTGACCGGCAAGGATAATGAGTATGTCGAGCTGACATACAGGACGCTTAAGGAACTTGGTCAGGATGTTGAGAAGATATACTGGCAGTTTGGAACCGACGGAAGCGTTATATGCGGCAAATACAACATACCGACTATAGGATATTCGGGTGCGATGATGAGCCAGGCGCATCAGGCACAGGAGCATGTGGAGACCGACAGGATCCTTGACTGTATAGAGGGATATACGGCGGTTCTCTGCAGGCTGTATGGACTGGATATGCCGGAATAAAGGTTTACACGGCACCGTTTATTTTGATACAATCATGTTGCAGGTCAGAAGACATAGGACTCAGTTTATAAGGAAGTAAGGGAGGGGACAGATGTTAGCAGATCAGCGTAAACAGATAATATTGGATCAGGTAAATCTTAATCATTCGGTCACGGTTGCCAGACTGGTTGAGCTGCTCAACGTGTCGACCGAGACGGTGAGACGTGACCTTGAGGATCTTGAAAATAACAACATGCTCACGAGGGTACACGGCGGTGCGGTTTCTGTGAAGAAGAGATACCGGTTTGAGGATATGGATGTCAGGGGCACGTCCAATATGGAACTCAAGGAGCAGATAGCCAGAAAAGCGCTTGAGTATGTGAAGGATGGAGACACAATAGCGATAGATTCAGGCAGTACGGCGTCGTTGTTTGCCATGGCACTGAAGGCGCGCAATTTTGACTCACTATCCGTCATAACCTATTCTTCGGAGGTGTTCTCCATATTGTCGGAGTGTGAGAATTACAGGATAACCCTGCTGGGCGGTGAATATCTTCCGAAGGAGAAGTTGTTTTATGGATTCCTGACACATGAGGCGATGCAGAAGCTGTATTTTTCAAAGGCATTTGTGGTACCTTCGGCACTTTCGGTCGAGGATGGAGCGCATGATTTTATAAGGGAGACCTACGAGAATCAGTGTATGCTGATAGGGCATGCGAGCGAGGTATTTCTGCTGGCGGACAGCACGAAATTTGAGACAAAGGGAGATTTCAAGCTCAGTGATCTCCTGCCGGAATTCACCATCATAACCGACGATAAGCTTCCGGAGTCCGTATACAATATGTATAGAGATCACAAGCTGAACGTGGTAAGTTGATGACAGTCAAAAAAGTGTCTGTTTGACTCTCTTTGGGTGTACAGAAGATCGATAAAATAGTATAATAAATGTGCTATATAAAAGATTGGACGGACAACTAAAGGAGGGTTATGGTTATGTACGAGAACAAGGATATGCTCAGTTGGCTTGGCTATTTTGCAGACATGATGAAGGTCAGTCCTGAGAAGATAAAGATGCTGAATATATGCGGAAAGCAGAAGAACGTTGTTCCGACTATAGACACACACAAGAGAGTTCTTATATTTGCAGATCAGAGTCATGAGGATCTGTTGTACACGCTGTGGGAGAAGGGCTTTGGCGAGTATGACATGTGGTATGCAGAGGGCGTGGAGCCCGGCGGCGAGGTTCACCATGACAAGCTGGAGAAGGTGCTGAACAGGAAGATAACAGGGCCTACAGTCATATTCATCATGAACGAGAAGACAAGGGAATCCGTCAGATACGGAATTGCAAATGATTTCTTCTCGGCAGGAACCGTACACTATGTCGGCAAGGAGATAAGAGCGGTCATCATGAGTCTGCTGGACGTGGACACACATGACACCATACTGGCACTCCAGGCTGAGAGTATAGTCATCGAGGCTGCGATCGTGGCAAGTGAGGGCAACATCATAGCCGTTGAGCCGGACGAGGGTTCGAGAAGATCCATGGAGGAGAATGTTGACAAGTTCGGAGTACATAATGTACAGATAATCCCAGATATGAGCGAGGAGACTCTGGCAGCCATACCTGTTCCGAGACTGGCATTCATAGTTGCCAACCATTATCTGGAGTCAGATATGGAGAGACTGCTCAAGATCAATCCGAATATGCAGTTTGTCATATATACACTTGACCTTGGAATACTTGCACAGGCAAAGCTCATATTTGACAAGCTCGGAATAAAGAATATGGAGGCTATCCAGATATCTGTATCCAAGACCAACAAGGACAACATGTTCGTTACCCAGCCGTCACCATGGCTTATCACCGGTGGAGCAGAGTAATCGACATCATAATATTTATATATAAGAAAAACCGCCTTTATGTAATAGGCGGTTTTCTTGTGTCTTCCAGACGGACGATTCCGAGGATCGTTCCCAGACAAATGATATCACTTGTGAGATACAGGGATCTATCACATCTGCTTACAGCTTCAAGGTATGGTGAGCCATCCTTCTCTGTATATTTTCTGATCATTTCGACTCCATTCTCGTTCAGAAATAACGCTATATCTCCGAAATGAGGGAAGTTCTGTTCCACGGCTATAATATCATCCTTAATATAGATAGGATGGAGCATATTGGTCGTGAGCCTCAGACAGTAATCTGCCTTTGGAAAATAATCTGCGGGTATCTCTATAAATTCTGTCGCATGTGTTGAGTAGTCTGAATTGGAAGCAAGTGTGTGAGTTGAGGAAATACACGGAATCCTGCGCGTTTTGGCGCGGTACGCATCCGCTGAAGGAAGCTTCTTTTGCATGTGATCTTCAGAGTCTGCCATCAGCATGACCATCCGCTTGCCGTGGATGTTGAGTGTCCTGTATTTTTGGAGGAGATACAATTCCTCGTCCGTAAGGCTGCGCCTGTGGAGAAATCCATCCATCGTACATCCGAGTGCGTCTGCGATGGATATCATGAGCTGTATTCCCGGGCTCTTGGTCTTGCCGCTCCTAATGGCTTTTATCGTATCCTCAGAGACATCTGTCATCTCAGCTAACTGACTGATCGTAACCCCGCGTTCAGCCATGACTTCCCTGAGTCTTTTCCCTATATCGTATTGTTGCTGCAT
>CAVCCL010000149.1:0-9372 GCA_963600665.1 Bifidobacterium catenulatum
CCTTAAGGTTGTCCTTTATGGAATTGCTGATTATCTTGTCCATGATATTCTGGAACTGCGCCATCTTGAAATCAACTATTCTGGAATCATCCCCCACATCGCTGCTCACCCTTATGGTTTCTATGGTCTTCTTCTCTGTATTTTCTCCCTCTGCGATGAGCTCCGTCACCGCATCATCCGCGTTTTTTTCCTCTGCGATCTCTCCCTCGTCAAGAAGTTCATACATTCTGTGAACCATATCCTTTATCGCCTTGAGCTGTATCCCCTTATCCTTCAAAGTCTTCACCCTCTGAAGTATCTTTACATCCTTCTCACTGTAGCACCTGTGACCCATATCATTTCTCTTGATATCGATCTCAAGCTCTTCCTCCCAATACCTAAGCACATGTGACTCAACCTCAACCTTGGCTGCTGCCTCACTTATACTGTAAACTCTCTCTGTCATCGTGTATATCTCCTCCTTGTCTCAGATCAGGTCCTGTCTTAAGTTATTTCCTGTCCTGATACAATTCTAAGGACTTTAATACACAGTCTCAACGCGAATCGTCCTCTAAATTTTCCCACTATATCTGTTTATTCCACCATACTTATCACATTCTGAACTTATTCGTGGCAAATAGAACCTTTTCAGTATTTTAAGCAGAAAAATCCCCTGCACATATCAGTTTGCCCTTATGTGCAGGGGATAAATATCAGTTATTTATTTTTGTGATGACAAACTGTCCATCGTCGTTCAGTCTGAAATGTACATTTTTGTAGTTTGTTCCGATAACGTATTCGGAGCCGTCATTGGTTTTTCTCAGCTCATCCAGTGCATTCTCATCGTTCAGAGCCTTCATAAGAATGTCAGTGAACAGCGCCTTCTTATCAACATTCAACAGCTCATTTTCATTTGCTATGGACTGTCCACCACTTGTCTCCTGAGGATATAAAACCATATCCTTCATGGTCTCAAGGTCTTCATCATTGAACACCTTCACGATCTTCTCAGCAAATGCTCTGCTGTCCGTCTCTATCTGCTGCTGGACATCAGCCCTGTCTGTATATCTGTTCTCAAATACTATATGTGACAGCACTTCATTGAGCACCTCATCACTGGCTGTGACGTATATATACAGCGAATAGTTAATTGTTCCATCGCTCCAGAAAGCTATACGTCCCGGAGTCAGGGTATAATATGTAGCACTGTATCCCTGGATGTTGCCGGTTATCATGTCGCCATTGCTGGTGTTCTCAACGCCCGCCAGATCGTACATCTCGTATTTGCAGGAGCCTCTGAGTTCAACCTTCACACCGCTGTACCTGAAGCTCACGATTCCTATATCACCGGATATCTTGTACTTCACATCCGTTATCTCGGAACTGTTCTTATCCACATCGAGATACACTCCTATCTGAGCCATATCCTCCGCAGATTCAACATCACCGCTCTTTATCTGGATACCGGTACTCTCCTCCTGATCGTCATCCGCCTTTCCGCATCCCATACAGATGCCTGCAAAACAGATGACCGCAATCATAAATAATATATATTTTCTGCCCATGTCCATCCACGACGCTTTTTTCATATATCTATTCTCTCCACATTGAACACGATATTACCATGCTATTCCCTTATGACAGCCATTCTCTCTACACTTGTATGCCATGGTTGGATCTGTAGGATCCCATGTATGGCTGTAATCAAGCTGAACTGATGTCGGCTTAGGGAACGGGCCGCTCTTATTGCTCTCAAATATAGTTACCTTTGTTCCAAGATCGCAGTTGTCATATATCCACTTTGCATCTCCGGCCTTAAGTCTTATACATCCGTGTGAGCATGTCGTTCCAAGCATGTTGTAAGCACTGACTGATAATGTGGTAGGATCTTCCTCGCCATAATATACAGAGTGGAACAGTATATCACCTGTTATAAGTGTATCCCACTGTCCATAACATGGACCCATCAGTGTCCACCATCTTCCCTTTGCAGGGGTATAGAATGTTCCAAGAGGTGTTGTGTCACCACCTGAACATACAAATGCCTTTACCGGAATTATATATCCCTTGTTGCCATCCTTTGCATATACAGTCACAACATTTGTGGTCTTGTTGACCTTTATCTCATAGGAATCCTGTTTTCCGAGGATCTTATCAACATCTGTAAGTCTCTTGCCACCTCTGTTGAAATAGAACTTATATCCATTCGCATACGCCCACTTGCTTCTGTACATGGCACCGCTCTTACTGAAGTAATAGTATGCTCCATCCACATATCTGTATCCGGTGAGCAATGTTCCCTTGACGCTTACGAAGTAACGCTTGCCGTTGTAATATTTCCAGCCTCTGCCCTTCACCAGTGCACCATTCTTGTCAAACAGATATAGCTTGCCATTTACCTTCTTAGGTCCTTTGTATGCAACACCTGAAGCGCTGTAATACTGTCTGTTTCCAAGCTTTGTAGTATACCATCCTGTATATGGCTTTCCATTGGAACCAAATCTGTATGTCACGCCATTTATCTTTCTGACACCCTCCGCAAGATAACCATTACTTGAGAAATTATAGTAATACTTGCTGTTCTTTACCTTATGTGCACCCTTATAGGCTTTTCCATCAGAACCAAAGTAATACTTCTTACCCTTTATGGTCTTCCAGGTATTCACCAGTGCCTTGCCGTTTGTTCTGAAGTAATAGTAATTATTCTGGATCTTGTTAAGTCCTCTAACCATGCGGCCATATCTGTTAAAATAGTATTTGTCGCCCTTGTATGTAAGAAACTTGCTCTTTAACGCCTTGCCGTTCTCATCGTAATAATATGTCTTACCGTTCTCGGTATACCAGCCCTTCTTATTCTTCACAGTGGCAGTTGCATCTGTCAATGTCGCAACACTCTCTCCTGCATCAGCCTGAGCCTCCGCAGCGTACACCGTGTACTGTCCGCCAACCCTGCTCTCCGACAGATTTGAGATTCCTGTCGCACAAGTTGACAACAATACTGCTGCCATTGTCAAAAACGCAATTTTTCTAAACTTTACCATATACTACCTCTCTTATTCCTCACATGGATTTTATTCATTCAAATGCTTCTGATACACTCTTCTCGTCTGCTGCCTTCTGATTCCTATACACATACCACACTCGACCATGGTCATGAGAAGTGCGGAACCTCCCGAGCTTATGAAAGGAAGAGTAACACCCGTATTCGGAATTACATTTGTCGCAACGCTTACGTTGATCACTATCTGGCATACAAGGTGTACCATCACACCTATGACCATCATGCTTCCAAATACGTTCGATGACTCTTTAACTATAACATACATCTGGTATAACAGATAGCCATACAGAAGAAATAACATGATTGCTCCTGCTACACCAAGCTCCTCGCAGATTATAGCGAAGATCATATCATTCTGAGCCTCCGGTATAGCCGAAAGCTTCTGTGTTCCATTTCCAAGTCCCTTGCCGAAGAAAGAGCCGCTTCCTATGGCATACAATGACTGTATGACCTGATATCCTGCACTCTTCTCATATTTCTCTGTGTACAGCCATCCCAGGATTCGCTTTGCACGGAAGTTGTCATTTGACAGAAGTTCTTCCTCCGTAGGCAGATAGCTCGTGGATACCTTTACATAGACCACCGCCACCACCACAGCTATCAGCAATATTCCCAGGTGCAGCTTCCAGTTCTTGCTGGCTATAAATGTCGAACAGTAACATATTCCGAGAACGACCAGACACGAACTCAGGTTTGTGGATATGACGAGCAGGAGTCCCGCCTGGAGTCCCACAAGCACCCACAGTATTATGACAGTCTGCCACTTGTGCATCTCTCTCCATTTGCTGCTTATAAATGAAGCTATGAATATGATCATGAGAGTCTTCACTATATCAGCGATCTGGATTCTGAATGGTATGTGAGGGATCTGGATCCATCTCGTCGCACCATTTACATTTACTCCCAATGGCGTGAGAAGCAAAAATGTCAGTATCAATGACAGAAAATATGCAGGCCATGTAAGCTTCTTATACAGACCGTATGGGAAAAACGCCAATCCCCATATTGCCAATGCTCCGAAAACGATAAACACCAACTGACTCCTGAAATTGCTGGCAGCCGTGCCGTAACTGGATGCACTGAATATCATTATCAGTCCAAATGCCAGAAGGAACGTTATAGCGATTATCATCTTATATATGGTTCCCGATGTATATCTGCTTTTTTCTTTGTCCGTGGAGTTATCCACAACTGCTGTATCACTCATATACAAATCTCCATCTATCTGTTCATTATCTCTTTTATAAATTTATACGCACTTATCACATCTGTGTCAAATATATCCAGGCTGTCTCTGTATTCCGGTTTCTCTATCGCTCCCGGATCACAGCCGATATGCATGCTTCCATCACTGTCCCCGCTCCACACAAGATCAATGCTGTTACCCTTATCATATCCGGTGATCTCCGCATTTTTTCTGAACACGGCATCTCCAACCTGTATACCAAGAATTGCATTACTTCCAGACAATCTGAGCTCCAACGATGCGCTTATGCTGACAGGCTTCACAGAATCCATGAGATCAGATGCCGATATATCCACATCAAACACCACTCCTGTCTCTCCATCACCGCTCACATCTCTCTTTTTTATCACAAGATGGTTGTCAGAATTGTCAGTAACAGTGAACTCATACGACTGCGCTGTATATTTGTCTCCGTCAAATGTCAGTGACATGCTCATATCCCTGTCAGACACATGATCCGCATACAGCTTGACCAGCTCATTTTTACTGTTCACTGCAAAATAGAGCGTAATATCCCTGCCGTCTAACATTTCATCCACAAATTGCTTTATATCATGTACCAATTCTGCCGTATTGTCAATGGTATCTATCTCAGGTATGTATTTGCCAAGCATGTCATACACTTCCTGAAGGTCTATATCATGTGTGCCAAAACAGTCATCCAGATAACTATAGAAATCATCCACATTGAAGACGACCGAATACACCTTACAGTCCTGTGTCCTGTCTCCAGTTACCACGGTCTGTTTTCCTTCACTCGTACCCTCCATGTTAAAGAAATACTTAAGTGTCTTCTGGATAATATCTGTCTGGATATCGTCACCGTTGATGTCCGTATAATTATTTGCAGCCATCCTCATACAGTTCTCATAGGCAGTGCCAAATGAGTACACTGTGTCGCTGTCTATCCCAAGCAGTGATACCACCTGGGAATTGCTCATGTTCGTGATGAGATTGTCGGCGTACTGTATTCTGATCGCCATATCATCTATATATATGAGAGAAGTCCTCTTATTTGCATAGAGCTTGAATGTCTTGTCGTCAACCCCAGCCTCCGCAAGGAAATTGTGATCAGAAGCACTTCTCTTAAGTGATATGTCAACGCTGTGATCAGAATTATCCTCAAATGTAAAGCTCTGACTTCCATTTATCATGTTCATACCAATGTCAAATGTGCCATACTGCTGATTCATCTCCGACTCTCTGGAAGAATTGATGGTATTTACCATAGCCTCCACAAGTTTCATCTGAGGTTTTCTCATAAGATGAAAAAAAATAATTGCAACAACTGCTGCCACCAGAACGATGACAGTCGCTGTTATTCCAATTATTCTTTTAAGTAGTTTATTATTGTTTTTTTTGTGCATATGCATCATGATTTTCATTCAACCAGGCTATGGCCTCACACAATCCTTCCTCGGAAAAATCAAACTGCTTCGATCCCTTCTGCTCATCCGGTGTGACCTCAAAACAGAATGGCTCCGGCCATATAAATGCCGTGAGCACAGTCTTTGTCTCCTTCGGTGCATCTTCCTCTGTCTGATCTTTTTCACCCTCCGGCTCTATCTCCACAACATCCTTCTGTATCATGTAACGGATACCCTTGTCACTGCCCTTAAAAGGCCGCGATTTGTAGAATTCCAGAGCCAGCAATTCAGGTCTGTTTATCACATATATCACCCTGTCTCTTTACTTTATTGTGAACGGATATACCTCTATGATCTTCTTGGTCGTCTCGTTCTGAAGATACAGATATGTTACACCCTTAGGTGCGCTGTCACCTGATATCTTGACCCATGTTGACCAGCCGTCAACCACAGGATCTGAGAATGTTATGACGTCAGACTTGTTGCCATCCGCATACACAACGTATCCCGATATCTTCATAGAGTCATCACCGTCAAATCCAAATGACGTGTGAATATATATATCTGATCCATCCTTTGTCTTGATGCTGTTAGATCTCTTATCAAGATCCTTCTCACTGCTGTTTACAAATGATTCTATATTCCACTTTACAAGCTCTGAATACAGCTTCTGAGCCTTCTCGTTGCCGTCATATCTGAGTTCTCCGAGATATGTCATTGTAGTCTCATTGGCTGCGTTCTTATTCGCATTTGCAAATGCAAGCTTTCCGTTTGCTATTTTCTTGGACACATCAGTCTTGACTACCTTCTCATAATAATCAACTGACTTCTTGTATTCCTTGTCCTTGTATGCCTGGGCTCCAAGTGCCTGATAACACTTGTCCTTCTCTGCTACACAGTCCTTGTAATCCTTGTCCACCTTATCATAGCTCTTGATGGCATTCTCGTAATCCTTGTCCTTGTAATATTGCTCAGCTTTTTTGTATGTACACTCGCTGGCCTTGTTCTTGTAGTCATCAAATTCTGACTTCATGTACATATCATACGCATCGTCATATTTGCCGCTGTCGAGCAGCTCTGATGCCTTATTGTAATAGCACTTTGCAAGAAGAGTCTGTGAGTCGCTGTACTCCTCTATAGTTGACAGGATACTAATGGCGTCATCGTACTTCTTGGCTGTTATAAGTGCCTCCGCTTTCTTATATGTACACTCGATAACCTTGTCCGATGCATCCTTGTATGAGCCTGCGTTGTTGAATGCATCTATGGCTGCATCGTAGGATGCCGCATTCATCTGATCCATTCCCGCATTGTAATAGCACTGATAAGCCTTATCAAATGCGTCATCGCTGCTGAAGCTCTCCTCGTCACCGTCAGATGACTTGCTGTAGTTCTCTGCAGCCTTTCTGCTGTTGCCTGACTTCTTATAATATTCAGCCGCCTCAAGGTTCTTTCCTTCTTTTTCAAGACCCTCGGCGTACTCGTAATAAGCGTCTCCGTTTGCCTTTGTATAGGAATCCTTGAATTTTCCAAGATCCTTATACAGTGTCACAGCCTCTTCAACCTTTCCCTGGTCCATGAGGTCGTTGGCTTCGTTATATTTTCTGAATTTTGGAACAAATATAAATGCAAGTACGCCTATAGCTATGACGATAACTATTGGTATAGCTATGAGAGCAGCCTTTTCTCCCTTACTCATACCCTTCTTCTCGCCCTTTTTCTTTATCATTATGTCGGCGCCTTCCTGTGGCATTCTCTGAGGTTGTGGCATTCCCATCTGAGGCTGCTGCGTTGGCACAGGATTACCCTGTGGCTGCTGCATCATCTGAGGCATGCCCTGTGTTCCTCCTGTCAGGACAGTTGTGCTGTCATCATCGTCATCGACATCTGGTTCACTTGTAAGCACAGTTGTGCTGTCGTCGGCTTCCGGCTCTATCAAAGGAAATTCTTTTCCACAGACAGGACACTTTCTTACGTTCTCCCCCAATTCACAACCACAATTATCACAATACATATCTCTTCCTCCATCCTTACGGATCAACCTGATTTATTACCTTTGTCGAACTTCATATTTAAGAATTGATCCTGAATATGAACTCTTCATTTGAAAGCCTTATCACACTGTTATCAGGGATAGCCACATCAACATTGCTGTACACCTGCGTTCCGTTCAGGAATGTATGGTTTGTTGAGTTGTTATCTCTCAGATAATGTGTTCCATTGATACTGGTGATATAGGCATGTTTTCTACTTATAGACTTGTTGCCTGTTACCTTATAGTCAACACCCTGATCAGCCTTGCCAATACAGAATACCTGTTTATTTATCTGGACGCTCTCACCTGTAGTCTTTCTGGTGAGGGTAGGCTTGCTGCCTGTGACAAGTGTTCTGTTGCTGAACAGTGTTGTAGGTGGCTCCTCATCCGGCTGCTCGCTGAGTCTCTTGGCTTCCTCGGCCTTGAGCTTTGCAAGATCTGCCTGTCTCTTGGCCTCCTCGGCATTCTTGCGGGCTGCAAATTCTGCCTGCATCCTTGCCTCCTCAGCATGCATCTCCTGCTCTCTGGCACGTCTTATCTCATCTGCATACTGCGATGAAACCTTCTCTGCCCTGATTCGCTCCTCCTCGGCGTTCCTGAACATTTCTTCAGCCTTAAGCCTCTCACTGTCATCGGAATTACCCTGATATGAGTACATGTCCTGGGCTGTGAGTACCGCTGTCTGCTCGTAATCTTTAGCCTCAGCAGTGACCTTCTGTCTCCATATCTCGGCTTCGACCCTTGCCGCCTCGGCCTTCATACGGGTCTCCTCGGCCTGTCTGGCAACCTCAGCCTGATACTTTGCTTCCTCTATCTGTCTCTTTACCTCATTCTCAGCCTGCATTCTTGCCTCTTCAGCCTTTCTGGCTGCCTCCTCGGCTTTGTGGATCGCAAGCTCCTTGTTATTCTCATTTGAAGTGAGTACCTCACTCTTGCCCTTCTCACCCTGTATTATAAGAAGCTGACTTGATGATCTGAGATCTGACACGAATTCATTGAAATGAAATGCATCAAACTCCCTGTGATCGTTGAAATAGTCAACTATCTGATTCGCACATTCTATGGCTGGTGTGTGTGCATATACAAATCCTGACAAGATGCTCTTCACGAACTCCCCAACGTCCTTCTTGTCAAAATTCGTTTCAAGTGGAAGATACAGAAGCTGTATGGAGAAATCACTGAATCTCACATACATATAATTCGTATCCCACACTACCTTTTCAAGTGCAAGTCCATTCTGTATGACTGACACAAGCTGCTTGCTTATGCTGAATATGTATTCCACCAGTTCATCCCTGAAAACCGGTTTCTGCATTATCTGACTAAGACTCATATCCCCATCTATTGAGAATTCGAGTATTCTTTCCCCCTTAACAAACACTTCCCTGCACATGCTTGTGTTGCCTGCAAAAGGCACATTATAGGCATTCATTTCATATTTGCTAATAGGAGTAACCTGATCAAGTTTGTATTCAATTTTTATTGAATCTTTTAAAATTTGAGTCATACCCCACCTCCTACTATTCCAATAGCCAATATACCTCTACAGTATAACAGACAAAAAAAGCATATTCAAGGTTACAAAAAAAGGAAGATATATATTACATATATCTTCCGCTTGAGAGGTGCGAGCCGGATTTGAACCGGCGATGACGGTGTTGCAGACCGGGGCCTTACCACTTGG
>CAVCCL010000150.1:0-7259 GCA_963600665.1 Bifidobacterium catenulatum
TAGGCATAGCAGAAGACATAGCAACAAAATACAACATCCCGGTAACGCTTCTCTGCGATACGAACCATATCCTCACATCTGACTACAGTGAGGTTATCGTGGTTGGTGCGGGGGCGGATGCCGTGGATTATAAGTTGATAAGTATTTGTCACAGGGGCGACATAGTGGTTACGCAGGATTATGGCGTGGCGGCTATGGCGCTTGGCAAAGGTGCGTATGCAATTCATCAGTCGGGAAAATGGTATACGGATGAGAATATCGATCAGATGCTTATGGAGAGGCACCTGAACAAGAAGGCGCGGAGGGCGTCAAGCAGGAATCACATTAAGGGACCAAGGAAGAGAACCGATGAAGATGATCAGAGATTTTCGGAGTCATTTGAGAAATTGCTGCGAAAGGTAAATAATCTATAGATACATATGAATGGGGATGAGAGAATCGAACTCTCACCACCCGGATTTACGAAAGGAAGGTATTGTTATGGAGAAAGTAGTTGAATTTTTAAAGAATGCGGAAGTTTATTATCTGGCAACGGTTGAGGGGGATCAGCCGAGGGTGCGTCCATTTGGAACGGCTCATATATTTGAGGGAAAGATGTACATACAGACTGGAAAGGTTAAGGATGTGTCAAAGCAGATACATGCCAACCCGAAGGTTGAGATCTGCGCATTCAAGGATGGTGAGTGGCTGAGAGTTGCAGGGGAGCTTGTGGAGGATGACAGGAGAGAGGCGAGACAGTCGATGCTTGACGCTTATCCATCACTCCAGAATATGTATTCTGCGGATGATGGCAACACAGAGGTGTTCTACTTCAAGAATGCGGTAGCTACATTTTCATCGTTTACACATGAACCGGAAGAGGTCAGATTTTAATGGATAATCAAAAGACGAATAGAACGATAGAATACTACAATACAAATGCGGACAGATACTCTGAAGTCACCAGGAAGGCTGACATGTCGGATATTTACAAGCGCTTTGAGGAAAATCTCAAGCCGGGCTGCAGAATTCTTGATCTTGGCTGCGGCAGTGGCCGTGACAGCAAATATTTTCTGGACAAGGGCTATAAAGTTGTGTCTCTGGATGCGTCTGAGGCTATGTGCAGGAAAACTCAGGAGCTGACGGGAAAAGCGGCTGTGCATATGCGCATTGAGGACATGAATTACGAGAATGAATTTGACGCTGTGTGGGCGTGTGCTTCTCTGCTCCATGTTGCCAAGAGCGATATGCACAAGATCCTTGAGAAGGCTGTGAAGGCGCTCAGGGTCGGCGGGGTATTGTATGCTTCGTGGAAGTACGGCAAGAGTGAACGGACGCGGGATGATGGAAGGACATTTGCTAATTATACGGAGGCCCGGGTCTGCGATATGGTGGCGTTGGTTTCAGGCGCATCGCTTGAGGATGTGTGGACGAGCCAGGATGTCAGGCTTGACAGGATAGGTCAGGGACATTTGTGGGTAAATGTTCTGGTGAAGAAGACCAGAGTTGTCATAACTGAGAAGGAATTTCTGAACATTTTCTGGAAGCAATACCAGATCATTGAGAAGGATGTCAGGATCAGTTCGGAGTATGTGGACATTCACAAGAGCAACTTCCCGACATTTTCAAGCAGATACATAAATATGTTCCTGAACATTTGCAGCAATATTGATTCTCTGATTGAGATATATTGCAAGATGATAGAGGAGGACGATTACAGGAAGAAGTACAATATACATGACAGGCTTACTCCTGTGCTTAGGAAATTCCCGGCTATCAGGCTTGACGCTGTGAGAACGATAGATACATTTGAGGATATCGAGTTGAAGCCGTTCAGCGCATTTATGGATGGAAGGATCGCGGATTGGTGGAATGATTATAACCTGGTAAAACATGCCAGAAGCGAGAAGAATGAGAAGACGGGAAAGTACAATTTTCAGAGTGCAAATCAGAAAAATGTGCTGACTGCCCTGGCTGCGTATTTTATCGTGTGCAACCGTATATACGAGGAGATATGCGAGATCTCGGCGACACCGAAGAAGCTGCTCAAGTCGAAATTATTCTTGTATGTGAAGAATGGGGAGTAGATGAAACATGAGTTGCAAAATAGATTGACAGCATTTATATGTATGTTATACTTATTATACAAGGTGAGTCCTACCTATAAGTGGAGGTTGTAAAAGCGATGGAATCGCTTATGGTGATTCCACATAGTGGCTATGTCGAATGACATAGCCACATTTATTATAGAGGTGTTATGAAACAGAAACGTTTAAATCTATATTTAATAGATATGAAATACATAAGAAATTTACATAGAGTAGATGATAGAGTCTCATCTGTATCTCCACAGATTGGCAAGCAACATAGAATATATGTTGGGCTGGTTGTAATTTGTAACAAACGACAATATCTTATTCCATTATCTCATCCAGTGGAAAAACATAACAAAATGAAACCAAGAGCAGATTTTGATAAAATAGTAGATAAAAATGGCAAGCTTATAGGGGTTTTAAATTATAATCTTATGATACCGGTTGAAACTACACAATTGAAAAAGGTGGAACTTAAGCCAGATGGAAAGGATACCAGATCGGAAAAATACTATAAGCAATTATGTATTGATGAACTTACATGGTGTAGAAAAAATCAGGAGAATATTATAAACAAGGCAAATGTCCTTTATAATTTGTGTAATACTGATTCTGGTTATAAAGGTGCGGATCGCTGTTTAGATTTTAAACGACTGGAATATATATGTGATAGATACAACAGTAAGGAAGAAAGGTAATAGACTATGGTAAAACAGATAGTAAGAGATCAGATGTTCCTCAGCCAGAAGTCATCGCCGATGACTCCGATAGACGCGGGAATCATAGCTGATATGCAGGATACACTGGCGGCGAATCAGGCGAGATGCGTCGGCATGGCGGGCAACATGATCGGGTATAAGAAGAGGATAATCATCGTCAGCATGGGATTTGCAAATGTGGTGATGCTGAACCCGGTACTCATATCCAAGTCTGGTGCTTATGAGACGGAGGAAGGATGCCTGTCCCTTGATGGAACGAGAAAAGTGACGAGATACAGGGATATAGAGGTGGAATTCCAGGATGCGTCATTCAAGAAAAAGAAGATGAAGTTTAACGGATATATTGCCCAGATAGTGCTCCACGAGATGGATCATCTTGAGGGCAGGATCATATAGGAGAGTTTATGGAATCAAAAGACGGAACATGGATCATGTATGGAGTTTCGGAGGATGACCCGGAGTGCCTGCATACAGTGGACGATCTTACCAGGTATATAGAAGAGGTGGGGTTCCTGCCCCTTTTTCGCAATGAGATACCGGGATTTTCAGTGGAGGAGAGAACCACTGAGAAGTATTGGTGGAGTGAAGACCCGCAGCGGGATCCATGGGCATGGCGCGAGATCATAGCCAGAAAAGGTGATATCGCATACGGCAAATTCTTTCACAACAAGGCTGGATTTATCTCAAAGAAGTGGTTCCCGTATTTTGCAAATTACAGAAGAGCCGGATATGACTTTGACGCCAGATGGGATGATGAGCTTGCGTCATTTAGGCAGAAGAAGATTATGGACCTGTTCATGGATGACCGGATAGACGAGGAGAGCGATGCGGAATTTGCGGCAGAAAAAATGGAGAGCATGTATAATACAGAGCTGTTCTCATTTGACATCAAGAAGCTTGCCGGGTTTGGCAAGGGCGGAGAGAAAGGCTTTGAGGGTACGATGACACAGCTTCAGATGCAGACATACCTGTGCGCATGTGACTTCAGAAAACGGTTGAACAAGAAGGGCGCGGAATACGGATGGAATGTGACGGTGTACTCCATGCCGGAGAAGCTGTGGGGATATGACTATGTGGCGTCCGCATACGGTGAGAGCCCGGAAGAGTCGTGGGAGAGGATAGTTAAGCATATGGATGACATCTATCCTATTGCCACGGAGAAACAGATAAAGAAAGTCCTGAAATAAACATTTACTTTCAAGAATGTAGCATACGACATTTTTGCATTTACTTATAAAGCTAAAAAATATAACCTAAACACAGGGTGTAACAACGTAGACAATATGTATGTCATCACAGATCATATGGTGGTGACAGGAAGGAGTTACTTATGTGGTTAGGTGTGGATTATTATCCTGAACAGTGGGACATATCCATGATCGATGAGGATATGGACAATATTGTAGAGCTTGGATGCAATGTCATCCGTATTGCAGAATTCGCATGGCATATCATGGAGAAGAAGGAGGGACAGTATGACTTTTCATTCTTCGATCATGTCATAAGCAGGGCAAAGGAGAAGGGGCTTCATGTGATACTTGGAACTCCGACGGCGACTATCCCGGCATGGCTTGCGAAGAAGGAGCTGTCTATTCTGTCGGAGTTTGAGAATGGACAGAAGCGTGCATTTGGCGGAAGACATGTATACTGTTTCAATTCCCCTGTGATGTATGAATATTCAGAGAAGATCATAAGGAAGATGGTGGAGCACTATAAGGACGAGCCGGCTGTCGTTGCATGGCAGATCGACAATGAGCTCGGACATGAGGGCAGCGATGTGTGTTACTGCAGACAGTGTCAGAGTGCTTTCCAGAAGTTCCTCAAGGACAAATTTGCAGGCGATATAGACAGACTCAATGAGACCTATGGAACTACATTCTGGTCACAGGAGTACAATGAGTTTGACGAGATACCGACCCCGTCGGCGACCATCACGATGCACAATCCGGCACTGCGTCTTGACTGGGAGAGATTCAGGAGCAAGTCAATTGTTGACTTTGCAGATTTCCAGATAAAACTGATAAAGGAGATCGCGCCGGACGCTGTCATCATACATGATTTCCCGGGCGGCGGTCTTGGAAAGCATGTTGATTACTCAAAGGTTGCGAAGAATCTTGATATAGTTGCGTATAACAACTATCCGGTATGGGGCGGACAGAAAGAGCCTATAGCTCCGCATGAGATCGCTTTCAGCCTGGATCATATGAGAGGCCTTAAGGGGCAGAATTTCTGGATAACCGAGGCTATCATGGGTGCACAGGGACATGACGTGACAGGATATTCGCCGAGACCGGATCAGGCAAAGATGTGGTCATATCAGGGATTTGCCCACGGATGTGATTCTATGATGTATTTCAGATACAGAGGCGCCACAAAGGGTGCGGAGCAGTTCTGCTATGGTGTGCTCGACGCGGACAATGTGAAGAGAAGAAAATACTATGAGGTACAGAGCGCGTTCAAGGATGTGGCAAAGTACAGTGAAGAGCTGGAAAAGCCGGTCCGCAGTGACGTAGCCATCATGTATGACTACGACAGTCTGGCAGCGTTCAGAATACAGAAGCAGAGCATACTTCTGGATACCCAGAAGGAGATGGAGAAGTTCTACAAGGCATTCTATGATGTAAATGTACCGGTGGATGTCATTCCGGAGGATGCAGATATATCAAAGTACAAGGTGCTCATACTTCCTCAGATGATCATTGAGAAGTCTGAGTTTACTGAGAAGGTGCAGAGCTTCGTGAAGGCTGGCGGTACAGTTGTCCTCACATACAGGACGGCGGTCAAGGATGCCGACAACAATCTTTCATTTGGCAGAGTTATCCCTGTGGGCTACAGCGAATTTGCAGGAGTGTCGGTTGTCGAGACTGAGAGCCTTCAGGACGGACAGGAGTTTCCAGTGGTTGGACAAGGTGCATTTGCCGGACAGACAGGCGAGGGCGGTGTATTCAGGGATATGATAGAGGTGAGCGATGCGGAAGTGCTCTATACATATGGAGATACATTCTATGATAAATTCGCTGCGGTAACCAGAAAATCCCAGGGAGATGGTGTGGTATATTATGTTGCATGCAGTCTTGATGAGGAGACCATGAAGCTTGTGATGGATAAGATCATGGACGACAACGGGGTAGCTGGCGAGGTCACTGAGGCTGGCGTTGAGGTCTGCTACAGGGGTGATGATACATCAAAGATCCGTGTGGTCATGAACCATACAGGTGAGGAGAAGCATTATGGTGATATAGTGCTTGCACCATATGAGAGCAGGATAGACAGAATCTGACGGGAAAAATTCCACGGTAGATCATGATATAATGAAGCACACTGATGTGTGCGCAGGTCATCGCGCTTGCGCACGACGACATATGATATAATAAATTACGGCAAGAGGCTGCGGATGCGGCCTCTTTTTTGTGCGATTTATTATGCTTATCACATATTGCTTAGATAAGTTTGAGTGCCTATTCAACACATAAAAAAATTAAAAATACCCATTGACACATAATACTATGCGACGTATAGTATACCACGTAAGGAGGTATAGCGATGGATATACAATTGAAAAGAGGAATGCTCGATGTGTGTGTGCTTGCGGCCATCAAGGATGAGGATTCCTATGGATATCAGATCATCAAAGATATGAAGCCGTATGTGACGATATCGGAGTCCACACTCTATCCTATCCTCAGAAGACTTGAGGCGGGATCGTTGCTCACGGTTCATTCCGTGGAGCACAACGGAAGACTCAGAAAGTATTATCATATTACGGATGCCGGAAGAGCCAGGATAGAAGAATTCAAGGAAGAGTGGAAGGAACTTGAATCCATATACAGATTTATAGTGAAGGAGGAAGTCAGAGATGAATAAACAGGAATATCTGGAGGCGATAAGAAGCAGGATCAGTGCGATGCCGGCCGATGATGTGAACAGGTTTATGGATTATTACAGTGAGATGATAGATGACCGTGTGGAAGACGGCCTTTCCGAGGAGGCGGCTGTGGCGGATATGGGCTCTCCGGAGGCTGCAGTGGAGCAGATACTTGAGGAGATGCCGCTCACGAAGCTTGTGAAGGAGAAGATCAAGCCGAAGCACGAGCTCAAGGCGTGGGAGGTTGTACTCATAGTCCTAGGCTCTCCGGTGTGGATACCGCTTCTCATGACGGCGGCGGTATTGCTGCTCACGTTGTGGATAGTTGCATTTGCACTTCTCATATCATTCTATGCTGTGGTGCTCAGCTTTGTGGTGGCGGGAATCGGCGGATTGATATGTACCATACCACTGTTCATAGCCAACAGCCCATACACAGCAGTCCTCATGCTAGGCGCAGCGCTCATCGGAATCGGAATCGCGATACTGTTTGTTGTATCGGTTAAGCCGGTTACGGTTGGAATATTTAAGGTCTGCAAGGCCAGTGTGAATGGTATAAAGAGAATGTTTGTAAAGGAGAAATAGGCATGAGTAGAACAAAGA
>CAVCCL010000151.1:0-5187 GCA_963600665.1 Bifidobacterium catenulatum
GTCTTATAACGGGATTGCCTGTTATTTTTTTGCACAAGAACTTGAATTAGATTCAACTAACTGCTATAATGACAAAAAGTCATTAAGGGAGGCGGGCGAGCATTTATGCCAAAAAGAATCAATGATACAGAGGTGAGAAAAAGGCAGATACTGGCGAAAGCATCAGATTTGTTTCTGGAGAAAGGCTATGCCGGAGTTGGAATCGATGAGATCGCTGAGGCCTGCGGAGTGGTCCGTGGAACGATATTGCGGTATTTCCACAGCAAAAAGGAACTCTATGACGAGATCCTTTTCGGAGGAGGAAACGCCGCCGGAACAATGTTGGGCGAATACTTTGATGACAAGAGTGTTCCAGTGACAGAGCTCATCACGAAATTGGTGATGACCATTGAAGCACAGTTTGAAGCGGTTATCAATGCATATAGAGACAAATTGGAAAATGAAGAATTTCATCAGAATTTTGATGTGTTCCGACTGCCGATATTCAGAAATGAAGCAAAAATGCTGGAGAAAATATTGATTCGTGGAAATGAAGAGGGTGTGTGGAATATCCGTGATCCACATATGCGGGCATGTAGTTATGCATTTGCATTGTTTGGCCTGGCAGAAGCAGCGGAGCCGGACACAGAGATGATGAAGAAGGAAATCCGGGAGCTGACAAAGCTTATGCTGCAGATAGAAATTCCAGAAGAAGATGAGAAAGGGGACCGGTAAAATGTCGTTAAAGTATTCAGTTATAAAAACAATGTTCCATATCATACCAATTCAGAAAATGATGGCAAAGCCATATGACGAACTCATCAAAATGTTTCATACAACAGAGGCCAAGCCGACAATTCCAGAGTTAAAAGATCCGGAACTTATATTCCAGACACAGACGGTAGAGGATCAGCCGGTATTGGAGATCTCACATAAAAAGAAAAGCGATTATCTGTGCATTTACGTTGCCGGTGGAGGAATGCTTAAATACCCAAAGCCATCCCAGGCAAAGGATCTGATATTGCTGGCAAAAGAGACTGGCAGGAATATGCTGCTTCCGTATTTCCCGCTTGCGCCGGAGCATGATCTGATCGATGCACTGAATATGTTATATGAAACTTATAAGATGGCATTGGCGCATTATCCGGCGGAGAAGATTGCATTTTTAGGAGGTTCATCCGGAGCGGCCATGGTCCTCTGGCTGATGTCATATATCAATCAGCAGGGAGAAGGTGTTCCGATGCCGGGCAAGATCGCGCTCAGTTCTCCGGGTTCTGCCCTGACAGCAGAGGAAAGAAAAAGAGCAGAAGAACTTAACAGGACAGATCTGATCATGAGCACCACTGCACTCGACAATATTTTTGGTGGAATGACAGGCGGAAAGGAACTGCCAGATGAATTGCTGTATACTTCAAGGGGCATTTATGATGGGATAAAGGATGTCTATCTTTCATATGGCGGAGATGAGGTATTTTCAGCCGCAGCACAGTCGACAGCAAGACGGTTAGAAAGTTATGGAGCAAAAGTAACACTGGAGATTGCTGAAGGAATGTATCACACATATGCGGTTCTGCCATATGTAAAGGAGGCAATGCCGGGACATAGGAGGCTGGTTGCATATCTGACAGTGAAATAATATCCAGGTGGTAAAGCAGGACACAAATTCTTCACAAAATAATTAGCACTCACCACTTGACAGTGCTAACAACTAGTGCTATAACATAATCAAAGATAAGGAAAGGGATTAGAAAGAAGAGAAAGGATCCCCGGAAGTTATCTTGGAGACACAGTAAACAAAAAGTCTAAGTGCCTTGGGGCTTCATAAGAAGCCACAATTTCCGACACTTGTTTGAGATTGAAAGGAGAAATGACTTATGTTACCTAGTATTTTTGGAGAAGATTTATTTGATGATTGGATGAATGACTATTTCCCATTTGGAAAGGATTTTGATAAGGAGTTCAGTAAAGCGTTAGCACCTACCGAGCGTGCTTTGTATGGTAAGCATGCAAAGAACATGATGAAGACCGATGTCCGTGAGACAGACGATTCATACGAAGTAGATATTGATCTCCCTGGATTCAAGAAAGACGAAGTAAAGGTTCAGCTTGCTGACGGTTACTTGACGATCGAGGCTGCAAAGGGTCTGGATAAGGATGAGAAGGACAAGAAGAGCGGCAAATACATCAGACGTGAGCGTTATGCGGGCAGCATGAGCAGGAGCTTCTATGTAGGTGAGGCCGTTACTCAGGAAGACATTCATGCAAAGTATGAACATGGCGTACTGAAGCTGTCGATTCCTAAGAAGGAAGAGCAGAAGAAAGTAGAGAAGGGTAATTACATCGCAATCGAATAATGTAAGATCTGCGTAATTACTCAATAACAGATGACTAATATTCGTGGAGCCCTCCGTGTATTTGCAAGGTGCAGGTATGCGGGGGGCTCTTTTGCGTTTTTTATGGTATAATGAGCATTGCGACGGATGCGCTTGCGCAAGACGTCATAATGCGAATGTTCACATTGAGCTGATAGGCGATATGTTACAAGAAATATTATGTCTTGGGCATATGCGGGTCGTCAAAATGCGTATGAAAAAATAATAGAAAGTACATAGAAGTGAGTATAAAGGGGGAACCTCATATGTTTGATTTTCAGCAAATGTACAGAGAAAAACTGCGTACACCGGATGCTGCGGTGGAGTGCGTCAAGGACGGAGACTGGGTCGACTACACATCGTCCCTTGGAAAGCCTGTGCTTTTAGACAGGGCGCTTGCAAAGCGGAGAGACGAGCTGCACGACGTGAAGATCAGGGGAAATCTGATGGCGGGGCCTATAGAGGTGGCGGAGTGCGATGACAGCCAGGAGCACTTTGTTTATCATAGCTGGCACTGCTCGCAGTACGAGAGAAAACTGTGCGATGAGGGCAAATGCTATTATATACCGATGGTGTTTCACAACAATGCGGCATACTATGAGTATTTCCTCCATGTAAATGTGGTCATGGTGTCGGTTGGCCCTATGGACAAGCATGGTTATTTTAATTTTTCTGTAAATACCGGTGTGGCTGCCCCTATTGCCAGGAAGGCTGACATAGTGATAGTTGAGGTGAATGAGCACATGCCGAAGATCCGCGGCGGATATGACGAGTGTATCCATATATCTGACGTAGATATGATAGTGGAGGGGAATCATGAACCATTTGCCGATGTGAAGCCGCAGGCACCTAGGGAGGTTGACCGGAAGATCGCAGAGCTGCTCATTCCGTATATCGTGGACGGTTCAACGCTGCAGCTCGGTATCGGAGGAATGCCAAATGCAGTTGGAGAGATGCTGGCCCAGTCGGACCTCAAGGATCTCGCCATGCACACGGAGCTCTGTTCGGACGCATATCTTGCCCTGTACAAAGCGGGCAAGTTGACAAATAAATATAAGAACATAGACCGCGGAAAGGGCGTATTTGGCTGTGCCATCGGTTCAAATGAGCTGTACGAGTGGCTTGACGACAATCCGGGAATCGCCGCATATCCCCTTGAGTATGTGAATAGACCATATGTCATATCGCAGATAGACAACATGGTATCCATAAATAGCTGCGTGGCGGTGGATCTGTACGGACAGGTTGCGGCAGAGAGCAGTGGTTCACGTCAGATCAGCGGAACCGGCGGACAGCTCGATTTCCTGATCGGTGCATCGGGCTCCCGCGGCGGCAAGGCATTTATCTGTATGAGTTCCACCCACACCGACAGGAATGGGGTGAAACATTCCAGGGTAAAGCCACAGTTCAACGGAGATATCATCACCTCGCCGAGAAGTCAGGTGTACTTTCTGGCAACAGAGTATGGAGTGATAAATCTTGAGGGGCGCTCCACTTGGGAGAGAGCGGAGGCACTGATATCCATAGCCCATCCTGACTTCAGGGACATGCTGATAAAGGAGGCGCAGGAGCGGAAGATATGGCGGAGGTCGAATAAGAGATGAAAAGGTTATTTGAAATAGACATAAAGGACTACGAGACCGGTTGCAAGGTATACCGCAGGCCGTCGGCAAGGGGAATCATCTTACAGGGAGATATGATAGCCCTTGTCTACAGTGAGCGGGAACACTATTACAAATTCCCGGGCGGTGGTATTCACGAGGGGGAGGATAAAAAGGCAGCCCTTGTACGCGAAGTCCGTGAGGAGACCGGGCTTGTGGTCATCCCTGATAGCATAAGAGAATTTGGAAGTGTACTTCGCAGGCAGAAGAGTGACAAATCGGTCGATACGATATTTGAGCAGGAGAACTTCTATTATATATGTGATGTTGAAACTGCAAATATAGGACAGGAGCTTGACGAATATGAGCGTGAAGCGGGATTTGTGCTCAAGGTGGTGTCAATTGATGAGGCTATATTAGCAAATGACGAGTATCACAGTGAGAACTATTTTGATGAGGTTATGATAAAGAGGGAACTGCGGGTTCTTCAGATGGTGAAGGAGCAGATGAAATTATAGAGGCATCTGCTTATGTGCCAAATTTTATGCGGGCTGATGCCCAGAAACAGGGAGAAATACATGATAGATTTAAGTAAGTGGAACGAATATACTACAGAGCAGAAACGAAAGAAGATCCCATGGATAATATTGGTTATCGTTGTATGGATAATAGCAATAGCATATTGGCTGATAGGCAGATAAGAATCTGGGAGGAGAAGAAACGCGATGAAGGGAAAATGGGGAATCCTTCTGTTTACGATCGTGGGCATAGTCCTCATAGTGTTCGGAATAGCGGATGCATGTATAAATGTCTGGAGAAATAAGAATTATGACCGGACTACAGGAGTTATCACGGATGTAGATAAATATGTGGACGGTGACATGATAGCCAGATATACCAGAACGTATACATATCAGGTAGATGGCGTGGATTATGAGGTCACCGAGTCCTCATCGGACAACAAGCCTGAGCTGGGAGCAGAAAAAGATGTGGTATATGATCCGGCAGATCCTGCATCTGCCGAGATAGTCCAGAGTACGTCAGATGATGTGATACTCGTTATTATGGGTGTTATTTTTCTGACGGTGGTGGTTGTTATGAGAAATGCTTTGCCGAAGAGGCAAGGAACTGACAGATGACATGCTTGTCAGAAAATCGAAGTGAACAGAGATGATTGTTTTAAGTGCTTTCGACTGACAGATGACATGTTCGTTAGAAAATCATGAGTATAGGGA
>CAVCCL010000152.1:0-3159 GCA_963600665.1 Bifidobacterium catenulatum
GAAAGGTACACCGTGATTTACAAGGTAATCTGCAGCGTCTGTTGCGTTTGTGAATCCGTTCTTGGCTGATGCTTCCATTCTAGGCTTGTTGACCGTCATAGTGGCGATCATGCCTGTGAACAGTGCGAGACATCCCTTTACAGTGTCTATTGCGTCAAATGTGAGTTCCTTATCCTCCTGCATATCCTTGTTGTATGCGAGAGGTATTCCCTTCATGGTAGTGAGAAGGGATGTGAGAGCGCCGTATACTCTGCCTGTCTTACCTCTTACGAGCTCGGCTATATCCGGGTTCTTCTTCTGAGGCATGATGGAGCTTCCTGTGCTGTATGAATCATCGAGCTCAACGAACTGATATTCATTTGAGTTCCAGATGATGATCTCCTCGGAGAAACGAGAGAGATGCATCATGATGGTAGACATGGCGGATAAAAGCTCTATGCAGTAATCCCTGTCGGCAACTGAATCCATGCTGTTGAGTGTTGGTCCGTAGAAGTCTAGCAGAGAAGCGGTGAGCTCTCTGTCGAGCGGATATGTGGTTCCCGCGAGGGCACCTGATCCGAGAGGACAGTAGTTCATTCTGTCGTATATATCGTTCATTCTGTCGTAGTCGCGCTTGAACATCTCCATGTATGCTCCAAAGTGATGAGCCAGAGTTATTGGCTGTGCCTTCTGAAGATGTGTGAAGCCTGGCATATATGTGTCGATGTGCTCCTTCATAAGTCCGTGAAGAGTAGTCAGAAGCTTGTATATAAGCTCCTTGAGCTCAACGATCTCGTCTCTTACATAGAGCTTCATGTCCAGTGCAACCTGGTCATTTCTGCTTCGTCCAGTGTGGAGCTTCTTGCCCACATCGCCGATCCTGTCGATGAGATTTGCCTCGACAAAGCTGTGTATATCTTCGTATTCTGAAGTGATCTGCAGAGAACCGTTCTCCACATCGTTCAGTATGCCCTTAAGTCCCGCTATGATCTGATCTCTTTCCTCGTCAGTAAGAATACCTGATGAAGCGAGCATGGTTACATGCGCGATACTTCCACGGATATCCTGTCTGTAGAATTTCTGATCAAATGAAATAGATGCGTTAAAGTTATATACTAATTTGTCTGTTTCTTTTGTGAAGCGTCCGCCCCAGAGCTGAGCCATATTAAATCCTCTTTTCTGTTAATTTTATTTGTTTTAAGTTGAAAACCGAGTAAATTATAAGGTAGTTTTCAAACAACGTACATTTTACAACATAAAAGTGCGCATATCAACACAAATAAGATTTATTTATAGGTACAAGAAATACGTGGTTGGTGCTTGCGGCGCAAAAGTACAGATGATAAAATATACAGGCGGATTGCCGTGATATATCAAATATGGAGGATTGACAGGGAGTTTGGGTACGAAAAAGAAGATTCTTGGATTTATAAGTATTGTAGTTGTTCTCTCGCTTATGATGGTGGGAGTGCGATGGCTGTTTTTCAATGTGATCAAGAGCGGCCAGATGCTTGATGGACTTGTGGAGTTTCGTGCTGCCGTTGTTCAGGATATGGAGGACGGAGCTGAGTCAGGCATATATTATGTAAGTAATGTGGCGAAAAGTGATGTGCACAACATCAACAAATATATAGATTCGGCATACGGCTCAGTGGATACGTACAGGATAATAATTGAGACGGGAAGATACCTGGCAATACAGCTCAACTATGAACTGTCGGATAATTATTATGCTGTCAGAAAATATATAGAAGGAACGGATATCCCGGAGGACAACATAAGGGCGAAGCAGATATATGAGGTGATCGACAGCTTTATAAATGACAACATTTCAGATGGCATGAGCGACTTTGACAAGGAGATCGCCGTGCACGATTATATAGTGGAAAACTGTGTCTATGGATATCCCGACAATAATGATGATGCATATACGGCATATGGAGCGCTGGTGATGCACCAGAGTGTGTGCGACGGATACGCAGAGGCGTTCTTCATAATCATGTCATGCCTGGGCGTCAAATGTGACATAGTTGTCGGAAGCACGGAGGAAGGACTTCATGCATGGAATCAGATAGAGCTCGGCGGAGAGTGGTATAATGTGGATCTGACATGGGATGACTCACTGCCGGATATGGGCAGCTATCTGAAGCACACCTATGTGAATGTCGATGACAGCACACTGGAACTGACTCACTCATGGGAAAAGCAATTCTACAGAGAGTGTGCCGACACAGCGTATAATTTCTATAAAAAGAGGTTTTATACCTATGATTCGTTCGATGAGTATAAAAAAGGCATAAGGATACAGATGGGCGGCAGTAATGTGCTGGAAGCTGCTATATATACAGATGACGAAACATTTGACTTGTCATTTCTGTACAATTATGGCAATATAAGGTCTATAAATTATGTGGTGGAAGATATGGGCGGCTACAAAGTTGTCGTCGTATATCTGAATATGAAGTGATAAAAATAGAATTGACATAATGGCGCGGAGGTGCGATATGCGAAAAAGAGAGTTTATGGATGAGCTGAAGAAAGCTCTTGATGGAAATGTCTCAACGCAGACATATTATGATACGATAAATTATTATGAGGATTATTTTAAGAAGCAGAAAGAAGCAGGCAAGTCAGAGGAGGAGATATGTTCATCTCTGGGATCTGCAAGACTGATCGCCAAGACGATCATTGACACCGAGGGACAGGGCGCAAGCGGAAGATATTACGATACAGAATCCTCTTCGTATGATGACAGCTATAACACCCGCAAAGCCGGTGGAAGCAGTCAGAAGGGCTGGCATGTAAATGTGGACGACGAGGGCAACACAAGCTTTGCATATGGCAAGCTTGATTTCAGTTCACCGATAGGCAAGGTGCTGACAGCGATAATACTCATTCTTGTTGCTGCACTTGTTATAGGTATAGTGCTTGGAGTTATCTGGCTGGGATTTAAGATAGTGTGGTATATCGTGATACCTGTTGTCATCATTCTGTTCATAGTGAATCTCATTATTTACCTGTTTGGTGGAGGTCGATAAAAAATAAAATAAAAAAAGTAAAAAAAGTTGTTGACAAAACATGGTCACTTGAGTATACTAACAAAGGTGTCAGCGATGACACGAAGTAATATGGGATCTTAGCTCAGCTGGGAGAGCATCTGCCTTACAAGCAGAGGGTCAT
>CAVCCL010000153.1:0-695 GCA_963600665.1 Bifidobacterium catenulatum
ACATGGTATACAGACAGAACGACAAAGGTGGAGGATGGCAATACATACAAGCTTTGCTTCAAGCCCGCAGACACAGTAAATTATGACTGGACATCAGTTACAGGATGGAACAGAGCTTACAGTGGAGTTGTATTCAATGTAAAGATCACCATCGAGAAAGAGCCTGAGCAGCATGTACACGATTACGGCAATAAGTACAAGAGCGACAGCAAATCTCACTGGTATCAGTGCTCATGTGGAGAGAAGTCAGGTCTGGCAAATCACACATGGGACAAGGGAGCGATAACGACCAAGCCTACAGACACAGCGGCAGGTAAGAAGACATTTACCTGTACCAAGTGTGGATACAAGCGTTATGAGTCAGTAGCTGCCCTTGGAATAGACATAGGCAATTCCAAGAACAATGTGGTCGTAAGCGGTATAGAAAAGAATGGATATACATACACAGGATCATCGATCACTGTTAAATCGCTTGCGCTCAGGAGAGGCAAAACAACACTTAAGAATGGTGTGGATTACACCGTACAGTACAAGAATAACAAGAATATCGGTACGGCGACTGTAAAGATCACTGGTAAGGGTAATTACAGAGGCTCCGTCAGCAAGACATTTGCTATCAAGGCTGGCAAGGGCAAGATATACAATGTTGCGCAGAAGGGCGTGCCTGGCTATCTGAAATACAAGGTGACAAATGC
>CAVCCL010000153.1:705-3711 GCA_963600665.1 Bifidobacterium catenulatum
CAGTGACACTTGTTGGAAGTACAAGCAAGAAGAACGACAAGAAGTTCAAGTCGCTCACGGTTGCATCCAGTGTCAAGATCGGAGGCGTGAACTTCAATGTTACGGCTGTAGGAGCGAAAGCATTTACAGGACGCAAATATCTCACAACGGTCGTGATCGGAGGAAACGTTAAGAGCATAGGCGGTGCAGCATTCAGCAAGTGTGGAAAGCTTGGAAAAGTTACCATAAAGTCTACGAGGATAACGACTATCGGTAAGAATGCTTTCCAGGGAGTCAAGAGCAATGTGAAGATATATCTTCCTAAGAAGAAATATGACGCATATGCAAAGAAGCTCAAGGCGAAGGGAATGAACACTCCTAAGAAAGCGGTATACAAAAAGTCAAAATAAATGAAATGCATTGATGCATTGGCGGGACAGTCACAGATTATGTGGCTGTCCTGTTTTTGTGTGAAGGTCGTTCTTGTGTAAAACCATGAGTGTAGTGACAGGAAAGATATAATCTGCTATACTGAACATATGTTTGCAAATATATGGAGGACTGTATGGATAATTTTATAGATGAACTGAATGAACAACAAAAGGAGGCAGTGACCACCACAGAAGGGTATGTGCGCATAATTGCGGGAGCGGGAACCGGCAAGACAAAGGCGCTCACATACAGGTATGCGTATCTGGTGGATGAACTTGGAATATCCACATCGAATATACTATGTGTCACATTTACAAATAAAGCGGCGAGGGAGATGAGCAAGCGTATCAGACAGATGATCGGGGACAGTGATACGGGATACATCTGCACATTTCACGGCTTCTGTGTGAAGCTCCTGAGGGAGGATATCCATGCCATCAATTATCCCCAGAACTTCGTGGTGATGGACAGCGAGGACACGGAGGAGATACTCAAAACCGTGTACGAGAATGCCCATATACAGTCGAGAACATATACATTTGACATGGCCAGGGATCACATATCGGCGATGAAGAATGAGATGCAGCACATCTCATATCTGGTGGACATAAGCAACGACAGACTGCTGGCGGATTATGAGAAAGCTTCAGATATACCTGAAAAGGTATTTCTGGGATACCTGTACGAACAGAAGAAGGTGTATGGACTTGACTATGATGACCTCATAACCATTGCGCTCCACATCCTCAGAACTGATGCGGAGAAATGCCACAAATGGCAGGAACGCATGATGTATGTAATGGTGGACGAGTTCCAGGATGTCAGCGGTAACCAGTATGCTCTGGCGGAGATACTCAGCGGTTATCACAGGAATCTGTTCATCGTGGGCGATCCGGATCAGACCATATATACATGGCGCGGGGCAAGGATAGAGTACATACTGGAATTCGACAAGAACCATGAGAATACACAGACAATATTCCTCGACACGAATTACCGTTCAACTCCTGACATACTGGCGGTGTCCAACTCACTGATCGAGAAGAACAGGAACAGACTGCCCCACAGGCTTGTTGCTGTGAAGCCGTCAGAGGTGCGCCCTCTGTACGTACATTCCAGGACCACCGGGGATGAAGCCAAGTGGGTGACAAATGAGATAAAAAGACTGATTGAGGCGGGCGCAAAGTACAGTGACATAGCTGTTTTGTACAGGTCACATTTCGTGTCGAGAAGCATAGAGGAAGCATTTATCAAGACAAAGATCCCGTATATCCTCTACAGCGGAACAGAGTTCTACAAGCGCAAGGAGATAAAGGACGTGCTGGCATATCTCAGGATGGTGGCATATGCGGATGATCTGTCATTCCGCAGGGTGATAAATGAACCAAAGCGGAACTTTGGCAAAAAGAGGATGTCGATGCTGAAGTCGTACTGTGAGACTCACAGATGCTCACTGTATAGCGGTCTTCAGGATCTTCTGGAGGAGAAGACTGTTAAGTCGACAGGTGCTTCAGCCTTTGTCGATATCATAGAAAGCTTCAGGAAGACATACAAGGAGAAAAGTCTGTCAGATCTTGTGACGGAGCTCATGGCCGCCACGGGCTACGAGGCGATGCTCAGACAGGCGGGCGAACAGGAAAGGCTGGACAACCTGGCAGAGCTGAAGCAGTCGATAGACGAATATGAGAAGACCTCCGGTGAGGAGAATACGCTGGAGGAATATCTGCAGAGCATAGCTCTATACACGAACAATGACAGGGAGAAGGACAAGGATTCTGTGACGATGATGACCATACACACCGCAAAGGGCCTGGAGTTCCCATATGTGTTCGTGTGCGGTGTGAATGAAGGCATATTCCCAAGCAAGCACGTGGACACAGAAGCGATGCTTGAGGAGGAACGTCGCATGGCATACGTGGCATGCACCAGAGCGGAGCGCGGCCTGTACATCAGCGATGCTGAGGGGCTGAACTACGATGATTCTTTCAGATACCCATCCCGGTTTATCTTCAACATAGACCGGGAAGCAATCGACTATGTGAACGAGCTCCCGCAGCGCCTTGTCGACGACACGAAGAGCTACATAGCCGCAAATGAGAGCCGCTATATGCCACTGGACACCGAGCTAAAGCCCGGCGACCGGGTGAGACACAAGGTGTTCGGCGAGGGCACGATAACCGGAATCAGGGGAGATATAGGGTGCTATGTGGTTAAGTTTGATAGGGTGGAGACGGAGAGGAATTTGAAGATTGGGGTGGGGCTGGAGAAAATTGGAAATCTATAAAGATTTTGATGGTGAGACGAGTATAGTATGAAGAGTACTAGTGTAAATATAGAAAGTAATACTTGACACAATCAGAGGTAGAAAAGTAATATAATATTTAAGTGGTGTTATAATATTGTAGATTTGGCATATAAATGTTAGCTGTGCGGGTTAAATAACCTATAGAAATTTCTACTGTTGTAGATGCAAGTCGTTTTTCTGATGTTGCGACAAGTTAAGTAACTTATAGTAATTTCTACTGTTGTAGATTTCGTGCGATTGATTCTTCAAGATCTGTTAAGTAACCTATAGAAATTTCTACTGTTGTAGAT
>CAVCCL010000154.1:0-4433 GCA_963600665.1 Bifidobacterium catenulatum
GAATAAGGTTGTGAATTACCTGTTTTATCCTGTGCATATGCTGATACTAGGTATCATAAGGATGTATCTTGGGTTGTAGAGAAACAGCAACGAGCAAGATGGATACTGGAAGATTATACAGTGCATGCCATCAAGTTGTAGAAGGATAGTAACGAGTGAAAATACTGACAACCATAATTTATGTATAGGAGGAGAGTTGCGATATTATGGAAATTGAAGAAGAATTACTGACGAAGATATATGATCTCAGACACAGACTTCACAACATTCCTGAGGCCTCAATGCATGAGACGCGGACGAAGGCGGTGCTCATGTCATTTCTGAAGGAGAATACAGATCTTGAGATAGTGGACAGGGGTGCATGGTTTTATGCAGTTTTGAAATCTACTGATGACGGAATGAGTGATGAAAATAATGACAGAGATGATAGTAGGCAGATAGGTGAGAAATCTGAGAAGAGATTTCCCGTCGCGTTCAGGGCAGATATGGATGCCGTGTGTGGTCAGGATGGAAAGCCGGGACATTACTGCGGTCATGATGGGCACAGCAGCATATTGTGCGGAACGGCGGTTATGCTGTCTCGAATGGCGGCGCTTAACAGGGATGTCTATTTTATTTTTCAGCCCGGCGAGGAGATCGGTGCTGGGGCAAAGCTGTGCCGTGAGCTCATAGCAGAGAAGAATATCGGAGAGATATATGGACTTCACAATATACCGGGATATCCGAGAAATCATGTGCTGACGATAGATGGAACATTTGCATGTGCATCGACTGGCCTTGAGATACATATGACGGGGGCTGCCAGCCATGCGGCATATCCTGAGGCGGGAAAGAATCCGGGACCTGCTCTTGCCAGGCTGCTGCTTGAGGTAGAGAAGCTTACGGAGGAATACAACCGCAGCAGGGGATTTGTCAGGATGACACTTATCGGAATGGATGTTGGCAGTGCAAATTACGGTGTGGCGGCATCCGAGGGAATGCTTCGCATGACGGTAAGGGCCGAGAAAGAAAAAGTATTTGCAGAATATGTGGATGAGATAAAGAAGCTTGCGCGGAATATGGCGGACGATGGAGAATTTGAACTTGAGATACAGGAGATAGAGAGATTCCCGGCAACTGAGAATCATGCGGAAAATTTAGCGAGACTGAGAAAATGTGCGGCTGACCAGAATATTGTGGCAACAGAACTTGCCGAGCCTATGAGATGGTCGGAGGACTTTGGATACTATCTGCAGGAGACAAATGGTGCATTCTTCGGCGTAGGAGACGGGGAGGATCATGCCCAGCTCCACACGGCGGATTTTGAGTTTCCGGATGAGATCATAGAGACGGCTATTAAGATGTTTGTTGGGCTGGCGTTGATGTAGTGCGTGTAAGAGGCAATAAATATTTAATGGTCAAAAATCGACCTGGTGTTCAAATTTGATTTGATGTTCAAAAACGGGGTAAAGTCGTATGAAGATACAATATGACAGGCGCATAATGCGTATGCTTATGATTGCGGCGGCGGTGGTATCTGTTCCTACATTTGCGGGAATGATCTGTGGTGTATTTTTTGATGATATGGTCAGTACATTTGGCGATGTCATGGTGGTGACAAGCGTTATTACATTTTGTCCTATGGCTGGTTTGTGGCTTGCCTGCCTGGATTCATGGCTGTACCTGAGAGAGCTGGCCAAGGCAGGATATGAGGTTCCAGATGACAGAAGAAAATATAATGGCGTGTTGGAAAATCTGCCGAGAAGATGTGAACCCTATAGTATCACTGATGGAAGAGACAGGGAAAGCGTGATATCAGCATGCATCACGGCTGTATGTGCGCTCTGCTTTGTGGCGGTGGTTATAAAATATTACGCTAAATGGTGGCACTGGATTCCAGGTGTGTCAATTCCCGGAATATGTCTGTGTGTTATTGCCGTATTCTGGGTGGCTGGCACAGTAGTGTATTATAGACAGTCCGATAATAGAAGATATAGAGGGAGATTTGAGCCGGCGGATGACAGAAAGGTAAGAACATATCTGTTTAAAAAGATAATGACTGTTCTTTTGGCTGGTTTGGTATCCGTGATTTTTGATATGGCTATGTTTTCTGCGGCTGCTTATATTGCCAGAGCGCAGATGGAAGCGGATGTCGATACGGTTCGATATGAGGTTGTTGATGATTTTGCCGAATCAAAGCATAAAATATTGTTCTCAGAACAAAATAACTTATAGAAAGCATTGTAGAACATTCTGGGGGTAGCAAAGAATGTCCGTAGATATGGTGGATTATTGTTTTGGGAGGTTCGGCATGACAAAAGCGGCAAAGATATATCTGGTGGTTCTTATATGGGTGTCCGCACTGGTGCAGCTTGTGGTTCTTATGATATAGAAGATATTAATAATTAGAATTAGCACGAATATAGGGGTTGTAGGCAGTTGAATCTGTGGTTAGTGCATAAAATTTTATCTTTTTTCAATATATTTGCGAAAAAGATACAGGAATCGGTATATTTGTATTTTTTTAGCGGCAAAACTTTGAAAAGATACAAATTTATGCACTTTTTATTTTGGGTGTCTGTTACAGAAAAAATCTACCGATATTTAAGGGCATATCTATGGCTTACAACCTTAAAAAAACTAAAATAACTTAAAAAGCAAACTTTTTAGCCTGAGTAAACTTGACACTTGTCACGCATTTACAATAAACTCAAGTTGTTATGGGGTATATGGAATGGTTAAACAGAGTAACCAGAGAGTTAACAAAATGCGTGAGTGTAAGGAGGATGAGAATACAGAGCGGTATAAACTGGAGGTCGATGACCTAAAGCAGTATTTAACAGGCGATAAGATTAAGATGGAGTATATTAACAATTAACAGGGAGATACAGGAGATAAAAAATGGTAGCAATAGTAATAATTATAATGGTTCTTATAGTGGCAGCTATAGTTGTAGTCCAGTCGGTTATCAACAAGGGCGTTTACAGAGCAAAGCAGACGGTACTTGGCGGTGCCGGACTTGATCATCAGTCTATATGCGATAAGGTAGTAAGCGGACCGCTTCACAATAAGGCATTGGCACAGATGCAGGCGGACAATCCATATGCCACAGCAGAGCTTGTTGAGAGCAGATTTGCATATGTGGTAAATGCGGTAATGACAGGGGCGCCTGTTGCGGGAGTTTCGTCAACTATGATCGACAAGATAAGGAACAACGGCAAGTTCAGCCACCTCAAGAATGGTACATATACCAAGACAGGACTTATCAATTATCGTCAAGGCGCGGTATATGCGCAGTCGGTATTTGTAGAGGGAACAGATCAGTGGATCCTGTACATAAGAGGAAACTTTGATCAGAGTGGAAATCTGAATGTTACACAGCTTCAGATATCAAAGGGAATCCAGGGCGGATTCTAATGTAAATTAACTGTAATTTGTCAGTAATCTTTTGATATTTTATTGAAAAAATGTATCAAAACAAATGAATATATGTTAGAATAAATCGACTTTGTTTCACGATAGGGACAGAGTCGATTTTTCTGTATAAAAATGCAGAAAAAGTTTGATGGTTATTCAATAATTTTATTAGAATAATCTTCATGGATTTCGGGAAAAATAGGAAGTCTGTTAGCTATTTTACCCTCGAAGATCAGTCTCTATATGTATCTCGACATTGTGAGGCGGATGGACAGGGCTACTAACCGTGATCCATGCCATCACCCGGTATCATAAAGGGGTTTTTTCTTAACATGTTTTTGATTCCCCGACAGTATGAGGACAAGATAAAGTTGGGCTCATGCAAGGAGAGCTATCAGATAGGCTCTTCGTTATTTGCTCCCCGGCTGATGAGATATACAGCAGTGATACATCGAGCATGATAATGGTATCTGCAGATAGCGGGGCGATCGCCCTCCGGCTGTCCATTTGGAATGGCAGATGACATATATGCTTTGTTGGGGCACTGTAAGTAAGCAGCGGTAGTATTGCTGCGATACTTTAGGAGGAAATAAATGGAAAAAAACAACAATAATTCCAACAATATCATTGAGCTGAAAAACATTGTCAAGACATATGACAATGGATTCACAGCAGTAGACGGCTTCAACCTCGAGGTGAAGAGAGGTGAGTTCGTCACATTCTTAGGCCCTTCAGGCTGCGGAAAAACCACGACACTTAGAATGATAGCAGGATTCGAGATTCCTACTTCAGGAGAGATATTACTGAATGGACAGGATATCAGTAAGCTTCCACCGAACAAGAGACCTATCAACACGGTCTTTCAGAGGTATGCACTGTTTCCACATCTGAATATCTTTGACAACATAGCATTTGGTCTCAAGCTTAAGAAGCTTCCTAAGGCAGAGATCGTGAAGAAGGTCAAGAAGGTTCTTGAGATGGTTGATCTTGAGGGCTTTGAGGACAGAAAGGTTGCCACGCTTTCAGGTGGACAGCAG
>CAVCCL010000155.1:0-10387 GCA_963600665.1 Bifidobacterium catenulatum
TCAGACAGCATAACAACATTTTTATTATCCTTACGAGTTACGATCATTGTTTCATAATCATCTGTAACTTTATCCATATACTTTTTCATATTGTCGCGTAAGTTTGTATAATTAACAGCTAACATAAGAACACCTCCTTAAATTCATGTACAGTTTTCTGTACTTATATTGTACTGTACAGAAAACTGTACGTCAAGTACCTGTATTATCTTATGCCCATGTTATAATAGATATTCTGCTCTCGCATGTAATTCTTTAGAACCTAAGCTTACTTCCCTTGCCGCCGCGCTTGCCCGGCTTAACTCTGGTGAAGATTATCTCGTTGTCTCCAACCTTGAAGGTATCCTTTGTACTTCCCACAAATACCGACTCAAGGACATCCTCGCCCTCTAAGTTGATGAGCTTGACTCCCGCTGCGCCCTTGCCCTTCTCAGGTATCTCCGCCGCATCAACTCTTATGTAATAGCCCTTCTCGGACTGCGCGATTATAAAGTCACCCTCGGCGATTCTGCCGATATATACGATATCATCACCGGCCTTTGAAGCATTTGCCGCACGCCTTGTAGTGTCAAATGCGGAGCCTTCAACGACCTTTGCAAGTCCCTGCTTGCTGACGAACAGCAGCTTATCTGTCACAAAATGCTCTATGCAGTCCATGAACAGTATGTTCTCGTCGCCGTTCATGTTGCAGAACTCGAACACCTGGATTCCCTTGTCGGCAAGACGACCTATGAGGCTTCCGCCGCCCTTCTTGCTGGTGTTCTTCTTCGCCTGAAGCTTGATGATGTCGGCAACCTTGATCGTATACACCTGATTATTGTCGGCAAATACCGCTATCCTGTCAAGATTCTGACACTTCACAGCAAATCTGTAGTCCTTAGTGATCTGTTCGATGTTCTTCTCGTATACATTTGCATCAACTACCTTGATGTAATAGAATCTGTCGAGAAGTACAGCCACATCCGTAGCCACGACCTCTGCCTTCTTCACAACGATTGTTCCATAATTGTGGATCTGGGTTCTTCTAGGTATGGCATACTTTGCCTTGATCTCAAGCATATCATCTATCATCTGCTGCTTCATGGCATCCCTGGACTCCATGAGCTTTGTATACTTCTTGATAAGCTTCTCTGCGTCAGAAAGTTCTTTCTTGAGGGCATTGATCTCCAGACCTATGAGCTTCTGTAGTCTCATGGCAAGTATCGCATCCGCCTGCTTCTCTGTGAAACACAGGAACTTCGCGTCCGCCTCTGAGCCCTTGTATCTGAACTTGATATTCGATGTATCACCGTGCATGAGACACGCCTTGGCATCCGCAACCTTTGTACTTCCGCGGAGTATCTCTATGATCAGGTCTATGCAGTCAACCGCTGTGAGGAGTCCCATCTTGATCTCTCTGATCTCCTCCTGCTGGGCAAGAAGCTTTCTGTACTTCGTGTCATACAGACCATATTTGAAATCTGTGTATACCTTCAGTATCTTCTTAAGTCCCATGACCTCCGGCTTGCCGTTGTTGATGCAGTTGATATTCACGCCAAATGTATCCTCAAGGGCTGCCTTCTTATATAATATATTGATGATGTTCTGTATCTCCTCGTCAGAAGTTCCCTTCTTCACATCGATACACAGACATTCACCGTTCTTGTCTCCTCTGTCCGCGATATCCACGACCGCAGGAAGCTCTCTGTTTCTTACAAGCTCTGCAACAGTATCGAGGAACTTGGCAGTACCTCCGATCATTGTATATGGAAGTTCTGTGACACATATACTCTTTCTTCCGTATCCGATATCCCTGACCTCTACCTTACCACGCACCTTGATCTTGCCAAGTCCTGTAGCATACACGTTGTACAGCTCCTCAGGTGTGGCATTGATGATTCCGCCGGTGGCAAAATCCGGACCCGGCATGAGCTTTAACAGATCCTCAAGCTCTATCTCAGGATCATTCAGATATGCAACCGTGGCATCTATGACCTCTCCAAGATTGTGTGTAGGTATATTTGTCGCCATACCAACGGCGATACCAGTTGAGCCGCTCACCAGGATATTTGGCACCTGGAAAGGAAGGAAAGTCGGCTCTGTCTCCGTTCCGTCAAAGTTCGGTATGAACTGATCCTTGAAGAACGGAAGATCCTTCATACACACATCCTCTGTGTACTTGGATATACGCGCCTCTGTGTATCGCATGGCAGCCGCACCGGAGCCGTCCACCGCACCAAAGTTGCCATGTGGGTCAACAAGTGGTATCGGCAGCTTCCAGTTCTGCGCCATATTTACAAGTCCTTCATATATGGAGCTGTCTCCGTGTGGGTGGTATTTACCCATTGTATCTCCGACGATTCTCGCACATTTTCTGTGTGGCTTGTCGGAGCCTGCCAGACCATCCAGTGAATAAAGTATTCTTCTCTGGACAGGCTTTAATCCATCCCTTACATCCGGGAGAGCTCTCTCTGTTATAACCGACATGGAATAATCCACATAGGACTGCCCCATCTCGCTCTCATAATCTACATTTAATATCTTTTCCGACATGATCTATCCCTTTCATCATACAAATTACAAAACACGCTGCGCAATGTCCCCAATATATCCTTTATATATCGAGCACCGCGTCCGCACTGTGTGTCTCTATGTACTCTCTTCTAGGCGCAACCTCTGTTCCCATGAGCGTCTGTGTGAGCTGATTTGCCTCGACACGGCTGTTCACTGATACCTGCTTTAAAAGCCTTGTCTCAGGATTCATAGTCGTCTCATAGAGCTGATCTGCGTCCATCTCACCGAGTCCCTTGTATCTCTGGATCGTGAACTTGTTCGTGTGCGTCTTTCTGTACTTTGCAAGCTCATCATCTGAGTACAGATATTTGATGTTCTTGCCCTCGCCCACTCTGTAGAGTGGCGGAATAGCTATGTATATATGTCCCTCGCTGATAAGGTCAGGATAAAATCTATAGAAGAATGTCAGCAGAAGTGTCGCTATATGGGCACCATCCACATCGGCATCCGTCATGATGATTATCTTGTCGTAGTTCAGCTTGCTTATGTCAAAATCATTGCCGTAGCCCTGCATGAAACCACAGCCAAATGCATTGATGAGCGCCTTGATCTCGGCATTCTCAAGCACCTTTGCAACAGGTTTCTTCTCCACGTTGAGTATCTTGCCTCGGAGCGGAAGTATCGCCTGATACTTTCTGTTTCTCGCGGTCTTGGCTGAGCCTCCCGCCGAATCACCCTCGACTATGAATATCTCACATTTGAATGAATCTGAGGACTCCTGCTTTGCCAGCTTGCCATTTCCCTCAAATGAAAACTTATTGATGTTGATCTTGGACTTCTCAAGTGCCTTTCTCTTGGAGAGAGCCACCGCCCTGTCCACTATCTCCTTCAGCACATCATAATTCCTGTCAAAATAAACTGTGAGCTGTTCCTTCACGATATCGTCAACAGCCTTTGACACATCCGTATTTGAAAGCTTTGTCTTGGTCTGTCCCTCGAACTGCGGATCAGGATGCTTGATCGATATGATGGCCTGCATTCCAGATCTTATGTCTGCACCTGTAAGGTTGGAATCCTTCTCTTTCAAAGCTCCAAGCTCATTTCTCGCATAGTTATTGATAAGCTTGGCAAATGCCGACTTGAATCCCGTCACATGGGTTCCGCCCTCAGGGTTCGTGATATTGTTAGTGAATCCTATGATGTTCTCCTCGCCATCCTCCGTCATAAGAAATACGATGTCAGCGGCGATTCCGTCCTTCTCACCCGATATGGCGACAACAGGTGATGTATGTGTGAGTCCCTGTGATATATCTTCAGCAAATGCTGATAGACCTCCCGGCTGATGGAACACTATAGGCTCCTCACCGTCCCTCTTGTTCTGGAATGTGATCGTAAGATTCGGATTCAGATATGCTGTCTCCTTGATCCTCTGCTTGATGGCATCCGCCTTGAACTTTACTGTCTCGAATATTGTATCATCAGGATATAGAGTTACCGTGGTTCCGGTTCTCTTCTCCTTGAGTTTTGTCTTTGGAAGCATACCGTCAACCAGTTCAGTTGTCGGTATTCCCTTCTCATATGTATCATGATAGAGGTAGCCATCCCTGGCAACATCCACTATAAGCTTGTTAGACAGTGCATTTACAACCGCAGAACCTACTCCGTGAAGTCCACCGCTTATCTTGTAGGTGGAACTGTTGAACTTACCACCTGCATGCAATACTGTATATACAACACGCTCCGCAGGAATTCCCTCCTGCTCATGGATATCAACCGGAACACCTCGTCCATCGTCAGACACCGTTGCCGAGCCATCCTCGTTGATGCTCACCCATATGTTGTTGCAATAACCCGCCAGATGCTCATCCACCGAGTTGTCTATAAGCTCCTGTATGAGGTGATTCAGTCCGCCTCGCCCTGTGTTACCGATGTACATTCCCGGTCTCAGTCTTACCGGCTCAAGTCCCTTTAACACCTCAATGTTTTTTGCACTGTATGACATAATCTTCTCCCATTTTATAAATATATTTGCGGCTGCCAACATTCAACAGAAAAAGGAAACCCCTAGAATTATAGCCTAAAAGTTTCCTTCTTGCAAAGTATTTATTGTTCTGACGTGTTATCTGCGGTATTCTCAGGTATCATTCCCGGTTCACCATCGTCCTCTTTTATGATATCAAGGTCGAAGTAGAATACCACTCCATTCTCCACATTGTATACACCATAGTTCTTGTTATGAGCCGCCATGGACGCAGCAACTATTGAAAGTCCTATACCACTTCCGCCGTACTCTCTCGTTCTCGCCTTATCCACCTTGTAGAACTTGATGAATACCTTATCAAGCTCATCATCAGGAATGTTTAGACCCTCATCATATACAAATACTCTCAGGTTTCCTGTGACAAGACCATCCTCAGTCCTTCTCGGCTGATCATAATCCTTATTCGCTGTCCACACTCTGACCTTGCCTCCATCGCTGCAGTAATGAAGTGCATTTGTAAAATAATTGGTAAATACCTGCTCTATCATGAACTCATCGGCATATACATTGCAGACCTCATTCAGTTCATCCGCAAGCTCCACAACTGCATGGTTCTGCTCCACCAGAATGGACGATGAATCCACTACATTCTTTATGAGTGCATCTATGTCAAATACCACAGGATGAACCCTGTCCACTCCAAATTCAAGCTCATTCAGATCAAGGAGCTGTCTGACAAGCTTGTTCATCTTGCCGGCCTCATCCAGAATTACATCGCAGTAGAACTCCTTGCTCTCATCATCCTCTATAACATTGTCCTTAAGGCCTTCTGCATATCCCTGTATAAGCGCTATAGGCGTCTTGAGCTCATGCGACACATGTGACAGGAATTCCTTCCTCATCTCATCTATCTGCACCTTCTCGTCAATATCCGTCTGCAGCTTAGCATTTGCCTGCTGGAGCTCTGTCAGCGTATTCTTGAGCTGATAAGACATCTCATTCATGCTGTCCGCCAGCTCACCTATCTCATCATTGGATTCATGATCCACCTTCACATCGAGATCAAGCTGTGCCATACGATTGGCAACCGATGCAAGATTCTTTATCGGCTTTGCAACCGCATTGCTTATAAAATAAACCAGCACAAATCCAAGCAGCGCCACCACTGAGAACACAAATAAGAAGAACTTCAAAGATGTAACTATCGTTGAGTCCACACTGGAAATAGGCTTTCTGATGATGACAACAAAGCCGTTGTCAAGGAATCCGACAACGTCATAGTAGCTGTTGCCTGTATTCCTGTCATTTGTGATCTGTATATCGTATTTGTCTGTCTTTTCGATCTGCTTTCTCTTTATCTTCGGATTGTCCGGATTCTTGCCGCCGCTGTAATTGAAGTAATCCGCTATAAATGACAGATTGTTATATACCGCAGCCTCCTCATTCACCGTCGTGTACACATGCATGTTCACGCTGTCGAAGATAAATATCATCGCACCTGACTGATTCGTCACATCATTTGCCAGCTCCTTGCTGTCTATATCATCATCCTGACCGAACAGCTCATTGCAGGAATTGTATGTGTCCAGCAGCATCTGCTCCATGCTGTGATAGAAATACTTCTTGATAAAGATCATAGTTATGGCACACGACATGACAACCATGACAAGTATGGTTGCAGCCAGAGACAATGTTATCTTTGTTCTGATCGATGTCCTCTTTGAATTCTTCATCACTCTACCTCGAATTTGTAGCCCATTCCCCAAATGGTCTTGATATATTCGCCCTTATCTCCCATCTTGCTTCTGAGCTTCTTGACATGCGTGTCTATGGTTCTGGCATCGCCAAAGTAATCATAGTTCCATACATTGTTGAGTATCTTCTCTCTCGACAATGCCACGCCCTTGTTTGTGATAAAATACTGAAGCAGCTCAAACTCCTTGAAGCTGAGCTCAACAGGCTTGCCATCTATCGTCACCACATGAGCCGACAGATCCATCTCGATGCCACCTGCCGTAAGCTTCTCATCAGAGGCAGCATCCGTTGTTCTTCTGAGTATCGCTGCAACTCTGGCAACAAGTATCTTTGGACTAAACGGTTTTGTTATGTACTCGTCAACTCCCAGGTCAAATCCCTGAAGCTCATCTCGCTCATCCGCCTTGGCTGTGAGCATGATGACAGGAACCTGTGAGAACTTTCTTATCTCCTTTAAAGTCTCCCATCCGTCCATCTTAGGCATCATGACGTCAAGTATGACAAGAGAGATATTCTTATCATTCATAAATATATCCAGAGCCTGCTCTCCATCTCCGGCCTCAAGTACCATATATCCCTCTCTTGTGAGGAAATCTTTGACGAGCTTTCTCATTCTGCTCTCATCATCAACCATAAGAATCTTTATTGAATCCATATCGTACCTCCACATATAGAATAATCTCCAATTTATCTCAATATAACATTGATTTTTGTTAAAAATGTGAACTGAGCATATTTTTTACAGTATACCACAGCAAAAAAGCAGTGAATATCTCAAATATCCACTGCTTTTCAAAATATTCTTCTATATCTTAAATACTACTGCGCTGTCTCTGTTGTCTCGACCTCGTCTGTCATTGCCTCGCTTGGATCTATAGCCTCTGTGTTGGTCTCTGTTGTGCTTCCGGCCTCGCTGGTTGCAGTTGTAGCGATCTCACCGTTCAACGTTACATTCTCCTTCTGTGCCAGTGCATATACCGCGTCATTGTATGCTGTATACTTGCTCTGGGCGTCTGAGAGAAGCTTCTGTGCCTCTGTCTGGATGTCCTTGTTCTTATCTTTGACAGCAGCCTCAACCTTCTGCATAGCCTCATACTGTGCGTTCATGGCATCATAATACTGATCCTTGAGCGCCTTCACCTCGTCGGTCTTGACTTCTATAGCCTGTACGTCGTCAAGAAATGTCTTATAATTTGGAAGCAGATTGTCTGTCAGATCCTTGAGCAGAGCATCTGTATCAACAGCAGTTCCCTCAGCAAAATATGAGTTGAACTTCTTCATGATCTCCGCTTCCTCTGTATCCATCTTAGGGATATCTGTTCCAACAAACTTGATGAACTCATCCTTCACCTCTGATGCAGCCTCTGTGGTTGCCGTCGTCTCGTCTGCCTTCTTGTTTCCACATCCTGTAAATGAGAATGCAAGAACCATAGCCATCATAGTCATAAGTAATCTGCGTTTCATAATCTTTTGTCTCCTTGTTCTTCCTTGTATTTGTGTATGCCCTGCAGTCGCGTCTCCACAAGGTTATGGCAGAATCCGAATAACCTCGAATTCTGCCATCTATTAGTATACCACCTTAAGACCACAGGTGGCAACCTGCTATTTTCTTCGTTTCTTTTTCTCCTTTGGAGGATTCTCGATCATGTACTTCTCGTACATATCCGGCCTGTGCTCCTTCGTCCTGGCGATAGACTGTTCAAGCCTCCACTCATTTATGAGCTTATGGTTGCCCGACAGCAGTACATCTGGAACTCTCTTTCCCATGAATTCAGGAGGTCTGGTGTACTGCGGATACTCAAGCAGATTATTGTAAAATGTCTCTATCTCCGCACTGTCCTCGTTGTTCAGAACCCCTGGGACAAGACGTGACACAGCATCCACGATAGCCATGGCCGGAAGCTCTCCGCCAGTCAGCACGAAATCTCCTATGGACATATAGTCATCGACTATCATCTCAAGAACTCTCTCGTCTATTCCCTCGTAATGACCACACAGGAGAACTATGTCCTCCTTCTCAGAGAGTTCCTGTGCTATCCCCTGATTGAAGGTTCTTCCCTGCGGAGTCATATATATGACCCACGGCTTTCTGCCAAACCTCTCCACCAGTGCCGTGTATGCATCATACACAGGCTGTGCCTGCATGACCATTCCTGCACCTCCGCCATATGGATAATCGTCCACATGGTTGTGCTTGTCCTGGGTGTAGTCTCTTATATTTACCGCCTCAATATGAAGCTTTCCGGATTCCATAGCCCTGCCTGTTATACTGGTTGAAAGTCCGTTCATAACCATCTCAGGGAAAAGTGTCAAAATATAAAAATTCATAGTCCGCTCCTAGTATATGTTCATCATCTCACCAAACGTCTGTATGCGATCAATCCTCGTCATCTGAATCATCTGCGTCTACCATCTCAAATGTTCTGACCTTTACCTTCTTATTCTCTGTGTCAACATCGAACACAAAATCCGGTACTACAGGTATAAGGATCTCGCTGCCATCATCCTTCTTGACGACAAATACATCATTTGCCGGAGTCTCCAGCACGTCGTCAAGGATTCCTATGTGTTCGTCATTCTGATCATATACATCAGCGTCAAGGACATCACAGATGAAGAACTCTCCATCCATGAGGGGAACTGCATCCTCCCTGTCAACAAGTATGTCATAGTTCTTAAAACGCTCTATATCATTTATGTTATCGTATTCTTTGAACTTGAGAATAACCATATTTTTCAAAAATTTGCAAGATGTACAATTAACCTCCAGAGTCTCTCTGCCATTTGACAGATAGCACTTCTTCAAGGTCTTGAAACGATCATTGTCATCTGTTGTCGGATATACCTTAACCTCGCCCTTTATACCATGGCTTGAGGTTATCACTCCTACTCTGAGTCTGTCTTCTGTATTGTGTTCCATGCTCTCTCCTATATAAATATGGTAGCACGCTGATGCGTGCTTTGTCATCAGGCTTATGCCCGTGACATATAAGACATATAATATAAGGGGGAGTATAAACTCCCCCTCTTAACTCGGTAATAAAATCCTCTGTCATATGAAGATTAAGAAATACCACTTATCCTGCCTATGCAGTTCTACTTAATATCAACGACAACCTTCTTATCACCCTTTGAAGCAGCTGCCTTGACAACTGTACGGATGGATTTGGCGATTCTGCCCTGCTTGCCGATTACCTTACCCATGTCCTCTGGTGCGACAGTAAGGTCTATCTTTATTATGCCGTCTTCTTCAGTCTCGGTTACAGCTATCTGCTCAGGATGATCTACTAGGGACTTTGCAATGATTTCTACTAAATCTTTCATCTCTATACCTCCCAAGTTAGATTACTTCTCGATACCTGCCTGCTTTAATAACTTTGCAACTGACTCAGTTGGCTGTGCTCCTGTAGCTAACCACTTCTTGGCAGCCTCCTCGTCGATCTTTACTACAGATGGCTCCTGGTTAGGATCATATGTTCCGATCTCCTCGATGAATCTACCATCTCTTGGTGATCTTGAATCTGCTACGATCACTCTGTAGAAAGGATGCTTCTTATAACCCATTCTTCTTAATCTAATCTTTACTGCCATTGTTCTTGTTCCTCCTAAATAATAATTATCTTAAGCCAAAAGGCATTTTAAAACCACCACGTTTTCTCTTTCCGCCCATCATGCCGGACATCTGTTTCATCATCTTCTTAGACTGTTCAAACTGTTTAAGGAAACGATTGACATCTGCTATCTGGACACCGGATCCATCTGCGATACGCTTCTTTCTGGAAGGCGATATCGGATCCTGGAGTGAACGCTCTCTAGGTGTCATGGACAGAACGATTGCTTTTGGTGTTTTAGCAGCGTTCTCATCTATCTCAACATTCTTCATCTGACTTGCCATGCCAGGCATCATGGAAAGGATCTCCTGCATGCCGCCCATCTGCTCGAGCTGAGCCATCTGATCAAGAAAATCGTTGAAATCAAAACTTGCTTTGCGGAACTTCTGTTCCATCTCTTTGGCCTTCTCCTCGTCAATTGCCGACTGGGCTTTCTCTATAAGTGACTCTACATCACCCATTCCGAGGATTCGGCTCGCCATACGATCCGGGTAAAATGGTTCCAGATCTGTAAGCTTCTCTCCCATACCTGAGTACAGGATCGGCT
>CAVCCL010000156.1:0-2883 GCA_963600665.1 Bifidobacterium catenulatum
GTGTATCGCTATACCTGTGCCAAATGAAGCTCCCTTGCACATTTTCCTTAGGTCACGCTCACTGCTTCCAAGTCCGCTTCCCTCATGTGTCATGAGTGCCATGACCTTCTTGCCTGTGAAATCAAGCTTCTCAAGCTGCGTAAATACAGCCACCGGATATGTGCCCCACCAGCATGGACCGCACACAAATACATTCTCGTACTCATCTATGTTATCCAGATATTTCTTTAGTTCAGGGCGCGCATTTTCGTGAAGCTCCCTCTTTGCCTCATCTGTACATGTGCTATAGTCCTTTGAGTATTCAGACACCGTCTCGATCTCAAAAAGGTCTCCTCCGACTGCCTTCTGTATAAATTCTGCGCAGATCTCCGTGTTGCCCTTTGGAAGATCAACGATCCTTCCATTTACATAATTCTCGCCCTTTCGGGAGTAATAAATAATAAGATTCTTGCTCATATATGCCTCCTTGCCTGATATCAGCCTATGCTGCTCTCTTTGTTCTTCTGATATAAGCATAGCCACAAATGAAATCTCAATCAATTCTTTATACTTCAGCTATTGATAAGTTATACTTATCAGTTTCTCAAGTTCCTTAAATTTGTAATCAGTATCTCGTACAAGCACAGACCTTGATTAGTTATCCACATAAATAAAAAATTCACCAGTCTCCCTACCTCTAAAAATTCTAAAGGTAGAAGAAAAACTGGTGAAACCCACTACATATATTCATTTATTTCTTTATCTCATCTATGAACAGCTTCACCGCCCTAGAGTACGGTATATTACGTCTCCACGCAATGATTGTGTTGGACTTTATCTCCGGATAGAGCGGACGCTGAACTATCAGATCACTCCGCCAGTATTTTGCCGCTCCCTCGATTGACACAGGATATCCAATTCCCTGCATCGCCAACACTCCGGCATTCGTTCCCAGATTGCTTGTAAATGCTATGTCAAGCCGTTCAAATTCCCTGCCAAACCAGTTGGCAAGCTCATTCTGCACGCTGTAACGCTCCGGAAGTATGAGCGGAAGCTCCAGAAGATCATACTTCGTGATATACTCCTTTGCCGCCAGCGGGTCATCCGGTCTCATACCAACCACCCATCTGTCGCTGTCCTGTATCCTGATATAATCAAGGTCCTCCGTGGCCACCGGTTCCATGAAAAGGCCTACCTCCACAAGCCCCTTATTCATCATCTCCATGACCTGATCCGCCGTACCGGTATGTATCCTGAACTGCACCATCGGATACTTTTCTCTATATCTCTCTATAACCTTTGCAAGATTCTCCACCGCCGCAAATTCTCCGCAGCCCACAGTTATTATCCCATGCGCTTCGTCCCTGTCACCCTTGAACTCATCTATGATCTTGTCGCCAAGATCGATCATCTCAAGCGCACGCCTCTTGAGCAGCAGCCCGTCATCCGTCAATGTGATGCTGCCGCCGCCCCTGCAAAAAAGCGGAGTGCCAAGCTCCTCCTCAAGCGCTGCAAGCTGCCTTGAAAGCGTTGGCTGTGTTATGTGAAGCTGCTCCGCCGCCTTCGTGAAGCTCTGCTCCTTCGCCACCATTAGAAAATATCTCAAAACCCTAAGTTCCATATTCTATTCCTTTCATCTACAAATCAATATCACTCAAATCCATATTTTACAGTACTAACCGTTACATATTTATTCTACCTGTTCTCTTGTATCAACTAACCGGCTCCATGCTAATATTTACACTAATCATCCTCACATGTTTTGCACTAATATTACACCTTTATTTTGCCGGGCACCTCATATCTATCAGCTTATTTCTATCTATCCCGCTTCTCACCGCCAGATAAAACGTTACATCCGCCTCCGCATCAGTGAGCGGTATATTGACTCTGTTGCCATACCTGTCCATGCTCTGTCTGAAATAATCCGTAGTAAAGCACGGAAGTGACGATGACCTTGCCAGCTCGTCAAATGTATACTCGTCCGTCTGCACCAGAAACTTGGACGCCGGCATCTTCTGCCTGCACATCGTATCCCAGAATCCAAGCTCCGATCTCAGTAGAAAATTGAATCCATTTATATCCGCAAATGTCAATGTCTCGCTCTCCGCAAGTCTGTGATCCGGCGGGACACAGACAAAAAGCTTTTCGTTCATGAATCTGATAAAATCAGATTTGTTATTATCTTTTTTTATCCCAATACTATTTGCATCAGATCTGGAAATCTGTTTACCATCATATTTAATAATCTGTTTACTCCTATTTCCATCATCTATATTTTTAGAAAACTCACCTGCATCATAAGGAAGAATGGCAACATCACATTCCCCATTTCTCCAGGCGCTCTCCACTTCCGCATTCTGGCAAATGGCCGACTCCACCATCATGTCAGGATATGCCGCCGACAGCTTGCGAAGGATCTCCCAGAGTGGCGCCGGTGCACACGATCTCACAACTATAGTCCTCTGCCTTTGGTCAAATGCCCGCACATTTGCAACCATCTGCTCCGCTTCATTTATGAGTCTTCTACCGTATTCCACCGCCAACTTTCCAGTATCATTTAACTCAATATGGTTCTTCCCACGTACAAACAATGTCACTCCGAAGCTCTCCTCCAAGTGTCTCATTGAACGAGTGATCGATGGATTCGATATATGGAACTCCTCCGCCACCTTTGCCAGTGTCCCCATATCCGCAAATGCAATGAGCTGTTTAAGTTCGTATAAATCTATCATTTATATACCTCTCTTTCACTTGTATATACACTTTTCCGATTCATACCATTATACTGCCAGCAATATACCAGCTATTCGTTCACATTTCAAAATCTGAAATGCATATTCCAATATCTATAGTGTACTTACAAATAAATTTGTTGTAAAGTCTGAATTGTAATAGAGATTT
>CAVCCL010000157.1:0-11428 GCA_963600665.1 Bifidobacterium catenulatum
GTGTCAATCTCTTCTTTATTATTCTATTATACATACATCTCCGAGCCGTTGCCCAGGCAGTATATTCCAAGCTGTCCGCCCTTGCCGCATCCACAGTCGATGGCAACGTTGTTGTTCTTCTTCACGATCTTGCCCTCGCCGCCGAGCTCTGTGGTAGGAACATGTCCAACAACAAGAGTTCTGTTCTTGTAATATGTCTTGTCCAGATCTGCTGGCTCTGTGATGAAGTCCTCTGTGTCGTACTCATCCAGCTCCTTCTTCGGATCAAAGTTTCTTATTCCGGCATGAACCAGCACAAATTTCTTTCTAGCCATCATCACCTCGAGGAACGCCTCCTCGGAGATCTCATCTATATACTCTATGATATCCTCTCGCTCTTCATCGTCAAGCTGCAGGAACTCTTCCACCGCGCCTGAGAGCTCTTCTCCCAGCATGGAGGTTATCTTGTCAACCAGCATCTGTGGTGGCACCTCACCTGTAGACTGGATATGGTCATTCAGTGCCTTGAGTGCCTGTGTGATCTTATACTCGTTCTCACCGACAACTGCGATGACATTATCTCTGCTCATCATATCCTGAAGTATCTTCATGGATCCGCCGCCTGCACCGATTATATTGCCAAGGACATACAGAACATCCTCGCCCTCAAGGGTGCTGATAACAGCCTCCTCGTTCATGATGTCCTCTTCCTTTATATCGTCAAGGTTCTGAAACTTGAGCTTCTTGAGTGCTCTCTTGTATGCCTCATAATCCCCGTTAATTCCTGAAATAGCATAAAACATGTCTATCATCCTCCTAAGTCTTTTCCTTCTGCCGACTGTGAGCCTGTCTGTTCACGTCCTGACTATTATAACATATTTTCCATATCCTGTAGATATGTGTGCGTATTTTTTGAGGGAGGTTTTTCGACGTTTTACGAGCGTCTGCCAAGCTCCCAGAATGCCACGGCGCTGGCCGCAGCCACGTTCAGGCTGTCCACTCCATGATACATCGGTATCTTCACTGTGTAGTCGCTGGAATCTATGGTCTCTGTCCTGAGACCTTCTCCCTCGGTTCCCAGTATGACCGCAAGTCTGTCGATCTGCTTCAGCTCCGGGTCGTGTATGTCTATCGTGTCATTTCTGAGCGCCATGGACGCTGTCCTGAAGCCCATACTGTGAAGTTGTTCCATTCCAAGCTCCGGCCATATGCCTCGATTCGCTTTCTTGTGTACAAGCCCCAAGGTATCAAATGTAATATATGTCCACGGTATCTGGAACACCGTTCCCATGCTGACCCTTGCCGCCCTCCTGTAGAGCGGGTCGCTGCAGCCCGGCGTGAGCAGTACAGCATCCATCCCGAGTGCCGCCGCGCTTCTAAATATCGCTCCCACATTTGTCGGGTTCATCACGTCCTCAAGCACCGCTATCCTGGCGGCATGTTCACACACGCTCTCAACAGACGGCAGCTCTGCCCTCCTCATGGCGCACAGCATTCCCCTTGTCAGGGCAAATCCCGTGAGCTTCGTGAGAACATCAAACGGCGCTGTGTATACCGGTATGTCTCCACACCGTCTTATTATTTCCGCGCCCTGTCCTTCCACGTGTTTGTCTTCCAATAGAATGGACACTGGCTCGTAACCCGCATCCAGTGCCCTCTCTATGACCTTTGGACTCTCTGCTATGAACAGCCCGGAAGCCGGTTCATATATGTGCGCCAGTTGATTTTCTGACATGCGCGCATATATATCGAGTTCAGGAGCCGAAAGGTCAGTTATATTTATTATTCTCATATCTGTACCTTATCCAGTGCATTTTTAATATCAATAGCGCTCCACTACCTTGCGCTCTATATTCTCATTGTTCAGAATGAACATGTATCTTCCATTCACCAGACGTATGTCCTGCTCTGCCGCGGATATGTCTATGTTCAGTGAATTCCTGACGACCACATTCAGATCCGCATTATTGCTGGACAGCATGCCTGTGCCATCCCTGCTTCCAAGTGCGAAGCACGCCTCGCCCTGAACCGCCAGCCTTGAGTTGGCGTCCGTCATGCGTATGTCTGCTATTCCATGGTCGGAACCCATGGCTATGCACGAATTGCCCTTAAGGTTCATGTCCACATGTGCCCTGCTTATATCTACGCTGCATCCATCTCCGTCCAGGGTTCCGACCGCCACGTATCTGTTGCCCGATCCTCTGAGCGATATGGATGTGTTCTTTATCGCGATATCTGCGTGCTGGCTCACCGAGCCGATGGCGACTCCATTTGCAGCCTCATAGGTTATGTCTATGTCTGCCTGCAGGAGATTCAGATTCACCGGGGTGCTTATGCTTCCAATAGCAACTCCGTTCTCGCCGTTGATATACAGGTCGTATCGTCCCTTCTCTATACGTATATCTCCTCCGAGTCCGGCGCCTATTGCCACTCCGTTCACACCGTTTGTTTCTATATTAATGGCACCCTCCTGCTTGAACTTCATAACTCCATGCTTTGAGTGAATGTCATTGCCTATTCCGTAATAGCTGTTGCCGTTGACGTGGATCCTTATATCCCCATCTCCGATAAATGTCACTCTGGACGACTCCGGTATCTTTATTCCGCCATTCCTGCAGAAATTCTTGCCCTCAAGCATGATGTGCAGATCCGTGTTCTCACCGCAGTCTATACAAGGCTTGTCGCGGTCACCCGAGAAGCTTGCATTCTGCAGCACTATGGTGCCGGTGAAACCATCCTTTATCCTAAGTGTCATCTCTGACTTGAAGCCCTGTGCGCCAACTATGCGGACATTGTTGTCGCCGCCGGCTCTCTGTGCCACAACTATCTCCCTGATCCCACGGGATGCAAGCTTCAGAAGTGATGCACTTCTCTCATGCTCCATGACAAATATACTGCTGTTCTCAGCCACCTCTTCCTGCTGGTTGTACTGAACTATCTCATTCACAACCTGTGGAGATATAAGTTGTACCACCTCCGCATTCGGATGGGCTGTGTAGTATCCCTGGATGAGATCTGCACCGAGCTGGATGACGGTCTTCATCTCCTTCGTGGTCTCAACGCCCTCCGCCAGCGCCTTGATGTCATTGGTCGAAGTGAATTCTATTATATCCTTGACGAAATGCTGTCTGTGCGGGTCTGCATCGATTCCTGTCAGAAGCATCCTGTCTATCTTCACATACTCAGGCATGTACCTGAGAAGATTGTTTACATTTGAATATCCTGAGCCGTAGTCGTCTATGGCTATCTCCATGCCATTTCCTCTGAGGAATGCCTTGAGATCATTCAGTTCAGCATCCGACAGCTCTGCTCCCTCGGTAAATTCTATAACGATGCCTGCACACTGAAGCGTCTTCACCTTTGAGAGGAATTCATTTCTGTCCTGTGCGTTGAGCATATGACCTGGCATGCTGTTGATAAATACCTTCTTGCCCCTGAACATCTCAGGATTCGACGCCACAATCTCCACGACGTTGAACAGTGTGAGTTTCTCCACATCGTACAGCCTGTCCAGTCTCTCTGCACTCTCCAGAAGCTCCGGAGGTGACATTCTCATCGGAACCAGAATCCTCATAAGTGCCTCATATGCAAATATGCTACCATCATGGGCACTTACTATAGGCTGGAAATGATATGTGAGCATGTTGTTATCCAGTATCATGGCCACTATCTCATCTCTCTCCAGATCCCTGTTCGTGATCGTCGCTTTGTTGCGTCCCTTGGCATTGTTCTGTTCTTTTATGCGGTTCTTCTGGTTGACCGTATCGTTGATGAGAGTCTCCAGCTCAGCAGATGACTTGACCAGAGCCTTCTTGCATCCGTAATATATACCGAGCTCGTAATCGTCCTTTCCGCCACTGTTTGCCGCCTCAAGCTTCTTCTTGAGTTCCTCGGCTATATATTCTCCCCTTGAGATATCGCCGCTCTTTGCCACCGTTGCTATGACGAACTCGTCATTTCCCATTCTCATGGATATCTCGTATGGGGTAAGTATCTCATTTATCGACTGGGCAACATAGCTCAGGACTCTGTCACCCTCTGTTCTTCCGTAATTGCTGTTTATCTGGCGTGTATTCTTCAGATCCACCGCCAGCACAAGTATCTCAGACTTCTCCTCAGCGGCCTGGATTATCATGTCATTTGCCCTGCCTATGAAGCCTCTGTAGTTGTACATTCCGGTGAGGCCGTCTCTTATCTGGTCCGCCTCAAGCTTGTTGAGAAGTACGTTGAGTCCCTGATGTCTCGCAAATGACTCCATGTCCCTGGCAACTGTCTTGATCCACGATCTGTATACCTCCTCATACACCCTCGGCTCTGCACCGTAGTTCACCACCGCATAGCCAAAGCTTCTGTCCTGGAAGAACAGCGGTGTAAATATGAACGCTGTCGGATAATCCCTGTCCTCATACAGCTCCGGCAGGAGCTTCGCAGACTCGAATACATCGTCGTAGCGTATGTGTCTCTCTTCTTTTTCATCCGGGCCGCACTTTATCAGTCTGTATACATGATCTGTGTAACCGTGGCGAAGTGCCTCATCGCCGGTCATGACCTCCGGATTCCTCCAGTAGTCGTTCAGGCACAGATGGAAGCTCTCAAATGGTCTTATCTGGTACACATATTCCGACACGGTGTAGAAGAATGACTCCACGCTCGTCTGTGCCACAAGGTCATCCGCCATGTTGTTGAAGCATGAGTAGAAGCCTGTCTCTGAGAGGTCTGTCTCCCATTTGTCTCTTCTGATCCTGACTGTCTCGCGTTCCCAGCCCTCACAGCCACAGGTTCCTCCTATGTACAGATCCACATTGGACTTGAATTCCGGCACATCGTGTCCGTTGAGCTTTGCGTCTATATATTTCATACAGTAGTGTCCGCAGTCATCCGCCGGTATGTCCGCAGATGTGATCGGAACAGGACTGTTTCTTCCGTCTTCTATGGAGTCGTAGCCCACCACGGCTATGTCCTCGGGAACTCTTATTCCATATCTGTCAAATGCGGTGCACACTCCGATGGCCATACAGTCATTTGCACATACGATGGCATCCGGCAGATGCTCCATATCCTTCACAAGCTCGTCCACCATGTAGTCACCGCTGTCGTACCAGTATGTTCCATAATATATCATATCGTCAGTAACCGGCAGGTTATGCGCCTTCATGCTGTCCAGGTAGCCGGCCAGTCGCTGCTTGGAGTGTATATGCTCCTTGAGTCCGTTGAGGAAATATATATTCTTGTGTCCGTGTACTTCTATGAGGTGATCCACGAGCTTTACTATAGGGGTGTAATGATCCATCATGACCGTTGGGAATATATTGTTCTCTTTGTCGACTACCACGACCACGCCATTTGCAAATTCTGACTGCAGGCGCTTCTCCAGCTTTTCAACGACTCCCGGAGTCTGTATGGTGTCCTGACACAATACCACAGCATCAAAAAGGTCAAAATTAATAAGGTTGTAGATGTTTGAATCTCCAACCTCCCTGTCTGTTGAATCCTGGTACTTCAAAAACATGGAAAATATGCAGGCATCGTAATTCATATCATATGCCTGCTTCAGAAATCCCTGCATGAAGCGATTCTGTGTATTCTCTTCAACCTGTGCTGTTATAACGCATATTCTCTTCCTGTTGCTCATCTGATCATCCCCAACTGCATTTTTAGAACATTCTTTATGCAATTATATCATGTTTACAGGCTAAAAAAAACCTACTTTATGCAATTTGACAAATGCTATAGTTTCTATCTACATTTTTAGTCTATTTTTCACTTCGAGCGCCGTGCGGGTTGTGGCAAGGCCTCCCCGGGCAGTCTCCTTAAGAGTTTCGGACATATCTGCTCCTATCCGCCTCATGGCATCTATGACCTCATCTACAGGGATAGCACTGGTTATTCCAGCCAGTGCCATCTGTGCGGATGTGACCGCATTTACAGCGCCTGCCACATTTCTCTTGACACATGGAACCTCCACCAAACCGCACACCGGATCACACGCCAGTCCCAGCATATTCTTGAGTGCCAGCGCCGCTGCATTTGCCATGACACGGGCATCTCCGCCCTGGAGATATGCCAGTCCCGCTGCCGCCATGGCGGAAGCTGAACCTATCTCCGCCTGACATCCGCCCGAGGCTCCGGCTATGGATGCGTTCTCCGCTATGACATTTCCGACACCGGCTGACACATACATCGCATGTACCATCTGCTCGTCGGTCATATTTAACTGTTCCTGTGCCGTGAGAAATACCGCGGGGATCACTCCGCAGGAGCCCGCCGTCGGAGCTGCGACTATACGCCTCATACACGCATTTGACTCGCCCATCTTGACTGCCATCTCCATGACACGGCCGATGAAATCACCGCAAATGTTCTTTCCGGCTTCATTATATATATGAAGCTTCCCGCCATCTCCGCCCACAAGTCCTGAGGCAGATCTGAGTTCTGCTCTGTAATCATCGTCAGCTTTCTTCATAGCGGCATACAGTTTTTCCATGGCTGCATAGGATATATCCGCAGTCACGCCCCTCTCCTGCATATCGCTTTCCATCACCACCTGCCAGAATGGCTTATTTTCTTCATCGCTTGTATTGATTATATCCTTTATTGAATGATACATGTTCAGTCGTCCCTCCTGTCAGTTTCAAGCCCCAGATACGTCACCTTGTTCACACCTTCAACTCTCTTCAGCCAGTCGATGCCTCCCTGTGGCACCTCCTGATCGCACTCTATGACCATGACCGCCTCACCGCCACGCTGTGCGCGGTATAGCTGCATCGTAGCTATATTTACGCCCTTGTGTGCCAGCATGGATGTGACCTCGGACACGTGTCCCGGCTGATCCTGGTTGTGCACGACAAGCGTCGGGTAATCGCCCGAGAAGTTTGTCTCTATTCCGTCTATCTCCGCTATGTTTATACGGGAGCCCCCAAGCGACTGTCCGATCACCTCCAGTGTTCTTCCCGACTCCCCTGTGAGAAATAACTGTGCTGTGTTCGGGTGAGCCTCCTTCAGCTCAGCCTCGCCAAATTCCACCTTCAGCCCCTGTTCGTCTGCTATATCCAGGGCATCCGGTATCCTTGTATCATCCGGCAGCATCCCCAGTAGTCCTGCCACTATGGCCTTTCTGGTACCATGCCCTTTGCCGGTCGTCAGAAATGACCCATACAGGCATATCTTTGCTTTTACAGGCTTCTCTCCCAGAAGTTTTCTGCTTATATATCCTATCTTCACCGCTCCTGCCGTGTGTGAGCTCGACGGCCCAACCATTACAGGTCCCATTATGTCAAATATATTCATACCGTGTATCTCCTCCGTTTAACGCAGGCCCATCTCAACTGCCTTATTTCAATTATAGACCACGAATGCGGTTATTTGGAATTTATTATCTTAGTTTTTTGGCTCGGATATACTGTGTTTTTTCCTTTTTTGTCCATTTCAGCCCGGTTTAGGATAATTTTTTCTTTTTCTGCCCGAAAAAGCAAGAAAACGTACAAAATCCGAAAATCTTGTACGCTTTCTTTTATTTGGATCTATATTTAGGAAAATTTTTTCGCAAACTCTATCAAAACAGCCCATTGAAGGAAAATACCTTAAACTGAATTCCTACTGTCAAAACCATTCTACGCTTACACAGACGAGAATGTTTACTCTGCCTTGAGCACATAGAGTCTGGAATCGTAGTCACCGCAAGGCATATCCTCTCCGACTATCTCTCCCGCCGATGTATCGCTGGTGATAAGTCCGAGGTTCATCAGCTCATCACCGTAGCATGATGGGCCTGCGATGACATTGACTGCGTCATCCTCTCCATTGTCTCCTGATACTTTCTCATATATCAACTTTCCGTCCGGAGTCTTGCTCACTGTGAGTGCCTGCCCTCCAAGCACGTTGCAGCTATATAACGCATCAGGATCAAGACCGTGGAGCTTCATTCTTGTAAAGCATTTGTTCGGTGTGTAGAGTGTTCTGAACCAGGCAACGATCGCGGTCTTCTTATCATCTGACACAACCATCCAGCCGCACTCCTCATCGTCAAATGGACTTGCAAGTCTGTAGAATGTTCCGTACTGGATCACCTCACGGTATGCCTTCATGAACTTGACCTGTTCCTTGACTTCCTCTATCTCCTCTGCTGTGAGCTTGTTCAGATCCAGCTCATAGCCAAAAGTTCCGAAATATGCGGCATTTGCACGGGTCTTAAGCGGAGCCTCACGTCTTGTCTGATGATTTGGCACGACCGACACATGGCTTCCCATACTGCTTATCGGGTAACACATGGATGTTCCATACTGGATCTTGACTCTCTCTATGGCATCCGTGTCATCACTTGTCCAGCCCTGTGGTGCATAGTAGAGAATGCCCGGATCGAAACGTCCGCCGCCGCTGGCACATGACTCAAAGAGTACATGTGGGAACGTGCTTGTAAGTCTCTCATACAGATCGTACACACCAAGTATGTATCTGTGGAACACCTCGCCCTGTCTGTCGGCCGGAAGAGCCGCACTGTAGCACTCGGTGATACTTCTGTTCATATCCCACTTCACATATGACACCTTCGCCGTGCTGAGTATCTTTGCCATCATCTCATATATTCTGTCAACGACCTCTTTTCTGGAGAAATCCAGAACATACTGGAATCTTCCGTGTGAGTCATGTCTTCCTGGGACTGAAAGTATCCAGTCTGGGTGCTCTCTGTAGAGGTCTGAGTCTTTATTTGTCATCTCCGGCTCGAACCACAGTCCAAACTTCAGTCCTACCTTCTCAATATCCTCTGCTATTCCTGTGATTCCCTCCGGGAGTCTGTCTGGATTTGCAACCCAGTCTCCAAGTCCTGCATGGTCTGTGGTTCTGGCTCCAAACCAGCCGTCATCGAGGACGAACAACTCAACTCCGCACTCCTTTGCCTTCTGTGCGATGGCTATGAGCTTCTCTCTGGTGAAATCAAAATATGTAGCCTCCCAGTTATTGATGAGGATCGGCCTTGGCTTGTCTCTCCACTCGCCTCTTGCAAGTCTCTTCTGATACAGCTTGTGGAAAGTCTGGCTCATCTTGTTGAGTCCCTGATCTGAGTACACGATGACTGCCTCAGGAGTCTGGAAATGCTCACCTGCATCGAGCTTCCAGTCAAATGTATCTGGATTTATTCCTGCCAGAATACGGGCTGTATTTCTCGTATCAACTTCTGCCTGTATCTTGAAATTGCCGCTGTATACAAGGCTTATTCCAATCGCCTCTCCCTGGTTCTCATCCGTTGTCTCTCTCTTCAATGCGATGAACGGATTTTGCTCATGGGATGAATGGCCACGGTTACTTCCTATGGACTGCACGCCCTGCTCAAGGTCTCTTGTTATTATATGACGCTCCCTTGCCCATGCACCTGAGAGCTGCATCCATTGGTAATCGGGATCAGGGAGATCAAGGCACATACTGTAAGCTGTGGTGAGATGCACTGCCTCTGTGCCTTCATTTACATACTCTACGCTCTTTGCTATGACTGGTCTGTCGCTCCATATTGTATAGAGCATTCTCGCCTTTATTCCTGTGAGTGAATCCTTCAATGTGACGATCAATGTCTCTGCCTCGTCATCATTCTCTGTGTATGTTGCCGGCAGTGCCTCAAGCTTTGGCTTGCCTGCATTTACCTCATGTGATACGTACACAAAATCTGATATCCTGCTGCCATTTGACTGAAGTACCTCAACCATCGGTGCTCTGTAGTCTGTGGTTCCGTACACAGGAAGCTCCTGCTTCACCGACTCAAGTGAGAACAGTCTGTCATCGTCATATACATACTGGAACATAGGTCTCTGGACAAGCTCCAGCAGATGTGATAAATCCTCTCTGTCCCTTATCGCCTTGCCATAGTACAGATTTCCCAGATGTCCGTTTGGGAGCACTGTCATGATGTAGCTTATCTCACCGTTTGTAAGGTGAAATGTCTGTGTCTCTTCGTGAAATATAATACCCATAAGTGTGTCTCCTTTTCTCCATTTATTTGTCTGAGCAGACAACCTCCGTTACGCCTGTGCACTGCGCACCCTCTGCTCTAAAATCTCATGTCTAACTGCTTTTATACAGTTATTTTAATATCTGGGTATTAGATTTTATATGGAAAAAAGTTGACCAAATATGGTACCGCTGATGGTTAACTAATGAATTTTTTCTGACTTAGAATTGCGTTGTGAACATTACGACATGTCTTCTCTCTCAGGTTCTCTTTACTTCACCTCTGTGGCTTTCTCACTGTCTGAACTATGTGCAGAATATACCCCTGATTCCTCTCTGACCATGTTGTAGATTGGCTCTATTTCGTCCTTGTTGTAGTCGAAGGCGTCTGCTATCTGTTCAAGGCTGTAGCCCTTCTCGCCCTTGCGGATGACCAGGTCTCTGAGCATACTCGCCCTGCCTTCCTCTTTACCTTCTTCTCGCGATTCATCTTTTTCCTGCCGTATATGTTTTTCCTGATCATACACAAATATACTCATGCGCAACACCTCCGCTCTGTTTTTTCTGAGAAAATCCGCCAGTATGTCCGCTTTGATGCAGTGCTCTATGGCAAATGACATCGCATCCTCAAACGGGTATATCTCCTGATACAATCTGACAGTATCTACGAATTCCATATACTGATATAATGTAGGGCTTTTCTCCATAAGACCTTCATTATATCCTTTATTTATATTTACCACATCTACCTTTAACTCCAATGCCGGATCCTCAGACTTCTTCTCGTAGGCATCGGAAAGTCTCATCTCGTACCTCTCCGGCACAGTCTCATCGCCATTATAGAATATAACAAACCTTGGTTCCGGCAGCCTTATGAGCCGTCTTCCATAAATGTTGGCATCATATGTAAGGGCTGCCATAAGGCATGCCACATATTCCAGATATCTAAGCGGCATGTTCGGATTCACCGTTGACTGCTGTTCGTACAACATCAACTGTGATGCTATTATAAACGAAGCATCGTTCCTGACACCCATATACACTGCATTTTCCAACGTGGTTACAACGACCTCCTCAGGATCGTCATAGTCTGAATCATTCATTGCATTATAGATCTCCAGTGCTACTTTCCTGTCATTTACCAACATTCGAAATACTGTGTCCCTGTACTTTTCATTTGCATTTCCAATCACCTTTGACAGATTATCCACTGCCCGCCTCAGAATATCACCATTCCCATCCCTTAATATGGAATAGTCAGGATAATAATCATTTCTACTCTTTTTTGCCATTCATTGTCCTCCTTCGCAAATATTATTGTTGAATATCGCAGGAAGATTTTCTGGTGTATCCAAATCCCCCTGCTCAAAAGATGTGATATAAAAGCATGAGAAATTCAGAAATAAAGATATATAGAAATGGCTGTAAGCCATAGGAATCTTTGAAATGAAAACTTATGCTTTGAGCGGATTGTAACACCATAAAAGGCGTTTGTCTATACTTTAGGCAAAAG
>CAVCCL010000158.1:0-20159 GCA_963600665.1 Bifidobacterium catenulatum
AGATTAGATTTCTTGTCCTAATGTTAGTAGGATAAGGAATTTTTTTTATGTCCTGTGGTGCTTTTTTCATAAGGAGGATGAGACATGATAAGACCAGAACTCAGTGAGGCAAAGAAATACGCGGCGGACGGATACAGGATGGTTCCAGTGTGCTGCGAGATGTTATCGGATGTGATCACACCTATCAACTTACTCAGAAAGCTGAAAGCGGCAAATGAGCATTGTTACATACTTGAGAGCGTGGAGAATCAGGAGGTGTGGGGACGATACACATTTCTTGGTTACAATCCAAAGCTTGATGTCACATGCATGAATGGACATATACAGCTCAAGGACATAGACGGAAATGTGATAAAGGAAGCTGATAACATTCATCCTGAGGTGTTCATCAGAGAGATACTTAAGGATTACAGAAGTCCGAAGATAGAAGGACTTCCAACATTTACAGGCGGATTTGTCGGTTACTTCTCATACGATTATATAAAGTACAGCGAGAAGAAGCTTGTGATCGATGCTGAGGACGACGAAGGATTCCAGGATCTGGACCTCATGCTCTTCGACAAGGTCATAGCATTTGACAATTCCAAGTCAAAGCTGATCCTCATAGCAAATGCCGATACATCTGATATAGAAGCCGGATATGCAAAGGCACTTGAGGATATCGAGGATATGAAGAAGCTTATCATGGATGGAGAGATGGCTGAGATTGAACCGGTTAAGATGAAGAGTGATTTCAAGCCGCTGTTCGACAAAGAGAAATACTGTGGCATGGTTGAGAGAGCAAAGAAGTACATATTCGAGGGAGATATCTTCCAGGTGGTTCTGTCCAACAGACTTGAGGCTGAGATGGAAGGTTCACTTTTCAACACATACAGAGTCCTCAGAAGCACAAACCCTTCACCTTATATGTTCTACTTCAGCGGCGATCAGATAGAGGTTGCGGGAGCATCACCTGAGACATTGGTAAAGCTTGAAAATGGAGTGCTTCACACATTTCCACTTGCCGGAACGAGACCGAGGGGCAAGACAAAGGAAGAGGATATGAAGCTTGAGGCCGGACTCATGGCGGACGAGAAGGAGCTGGCGGAGCACAACATGCTGGTGGATCTCGGAAGAAATGATCTTGGCAAGATAAGCAAATTCGGCTCAGTTGAGGTTGAGCATTACATGAAGGTTCATAGATATTCACATGTAATGCATATAGGATCAACGGTCAGAGGCGAGATCGACGATAGCAGATACGATGAGCTGTCAGCCGTGGATGCTGTTCTTCCGGCAGGAACCCTCTCTGGAGCGCCAAAGATCAGAGCGTGCCAGATCATCAATGAGCTTGAGAACAACAAGAGAGGAATATATGGCGGAGCCATAGGATATATAGATTTCACAGGAAACCTTGATATGTGCATTGCCATAAGGATTGCATACAGAAAGGGCGACAAGGTATTTGTCAGATCGGGAGCAGGAATCGTGGCAGACAGTGTTCCGGCAAATGAGTTCCAGGAATGCATCAACAAGGCAAAGGCAGTTACAACAGCACTCACAATGAGTCAGGATCTGAAATAGAGAGGAGATACAGACATGACAATACTTATAGATAATTACGACAGCTTCTCCTACAACCTGTACCAGCTTGTGGGAGCGATAAATCCAGACATAAAGGTCATAAGAAATGATGAGTACACCTGTGAGGAGATCGAGGCTATGAATCCGGATCACATAATCATCTCACCGGGACCGGGAAGACCGGCGGACGCGGGAATATGTGAGGAGGCGGTGAAATATTTCGCAGGAAAGGTTCCGATCCTCGGTGTGTGTCTCGGACATCAGGCGATATGTGAGGCATATGGTGCAACAGTCACATATGCAAAGAAGCTCATGCACGGCAAGATGTCCATGGCAGATGTTGATCTGAACTGCAGATTGTTCAGAGGACTTCAGGGCAAGATACAGGTTGCCAGATATCATTCACTGGCAGCAGCGGATGAGAAATTCCCTGAGTGCCTGGAGGTCACAGCCAGAACAGAGGATGGCGAGATTATGGCAGTGAAGCACAGAGATTATGAGGTGTACGGAGTTCAGTTCCACCCGGAGTCAATACTTACACCGAAGGGAAAGGTAATACTTGGAAATTTTTTAGGAATATAAAATAAGGAGGATACGACGATGATACAGGAAGCACTTAAGAAGGTAGCAGCAGGACAGGATCTTACATATGATGAGGCATATGCCAGCATGGACGAGATATTCAGTGGCAAGGTGCCAGGAGAGACAACAGCGGGATATCTCACAGCTCTTCACATGAAGGGTGAGACATTGGACGAGATAACAGCCAGCGCAAATGGAATGAGAGATCATGCGGAGTCACTTCCACATGACGGAATAGATGTTCTGGAGATAGTAGGAACAGGCGGCGACTGCGCAAATTCATTTAACATTTCAACAACAAGTGGTATAGTTGCAGCAGCAGCCGGAGTTCCGATCGCAAAGCATGGCAACAGAAGTGTATCTAGCAAGAGTGGTGCAGCAGATGTCCTTGAGGCTCTGGGTGTAAATATCTCGATAGAGCCTGAGAAGATGGGTAAGGTTCTCGCTGAGTGCAACATGAGCTTCATGTTCGCCCAGGTATACCACAAGGCTATGAAGTATGCGGGTTCGGTCAGAAAGGCTCTTGGAATACCGACAGTATTCAACATTCTTGGACCTCTTACCAACCCGGCAAAGGCCCAGATGCAGATCATGGGAGTATACAAGGAGGAACTTGTTGATCAGATGGCTCCTGTACTCATCGGTCTTGGCGTAAAGAGAGGACTTGTCGTATACGGACAGGATTGTCTGGATGAGATCTCCATGAGCGCACCTACAACAGTTGCAGAGATCAAGGATGGAGAGGTCACAAAGTATGAGATCAAGCCTGAGGACTTTGGATTTGAGAGATGCAAGAAGGAAGATCTGGTGGGCGGCGGCCCTGAGGAGAATGCTCAGATCACCCGCGATATCCTGTCAGGCAAGATCACTGGAGCTAAGAGGAATGCGGTCGTTCTGAACGCAGCAGCATGTATCTACATCGCAGGCAAGGCGAACTCCATAGCAGATGGAATCAAGGTGGCTGAGGACGCGATCGACAGCGGTAAGGCTGCTGAGACACTTGAGGCATTTATAAGACTGACAAATGAGTAGATCATTGAGAGATATAGATTTGACTTGACAGTTTGACAGTAAACTTGGAACTAGAGAGGTAAGAGATGATATTAGATGAGATAGCTGCAAAGACAAAGGAACGTGTGGCAGAGCAGAAGAAAAAAGTTTCCCTTGAGGAGATAAAGAGACAGGCACTTGAGATAGTTGCCAGAGAGACGGATAATGGCAGCAGTCCATATACAAAATTCCCATTCAGGGACAATCTGGCGGCAGATGGAATATCATTTATCTGCGAGGTCAAGAAGGCATCACCTTCCAAGGGACTCATCGCACCGGATTTCCCTTATGTGGATATCGCAAAGGAGTATGAGGCGGCGGGAGCTTCAGCCATATCGGTGCTCACCGAGCCATTTTACTTCCAGGGAAGCAGCCAGTTCCTGATGGATATAAAGAAAGAGGTAAATATACCGCTGCTGAGAAAGGACTTCACAGTGGACGAGTATATGATATATGAGGCAAAAGTCATAGGCGCTTCGGCAGTGCTTCTCATCTGTGCTATACTGGATGACGAGCAGCTTGCCTCATACCTGAAGCTTGCACATGAACTCGGATTGTCGGCACTTGTTGAGGCTCACGATGAGGATGAGGTCAGACGGGCGATAGCCTGTGGAGCCGGAATCATCGGGGTGAACAACAGAGACCTGAGAACATTTACGGTGGATATCATGAACAGTGTAAGGCTCAGAAAGCTGATACCGGATATGGTGCCGGGAACTGAGCAGAAGATGGTGTATGTATCAGAGAGTGGAATCAAGACAAAAGAGGATATAGACAGGCTCAAGGCAAATGGAACTGATGCGGTTCTCATAGGTGAGACATTTATGAGAAGCCCTGACAAGAAGAAGTTATTTGCGGAGCTTAGAGGCGAGTAGCATATTATATAGAAGAAACAGGAGGATAAATACATGTCAAAAGGCAGATTTGGCGTTCACGGCGGCCAGTACATTCCAGAGACACTGATGAATGCGATGCTGGAGCTGGAGGAGGCTTACAAGAAATATAAGGATGATCCTGAGTTCAACAGAGAACTCACAGAGATGCTCAACGAGTATGCGGGAAGACCTAGCAGACTTTACTATGCAGAGAGAATGACCAAGGATCTGGGCGGTGCGAAGATATACCTCAAGAGAGAGGATCTGAACCACACAGGAGCGCACAAGATCAACAACGTGATCGGACAGATGCTCCTTGCCAAGAGAATGGGCAAGACAAGAGTTATCGCGGAGACCGGTGCCGGACAGCACGGTGTTGCAACAGCTACAGTTGCAGCCATGATGGGCATGGAGTGCGAGATATACATGGGCGAAGAGGATACCATCAGACAGGCTCTTAACGTGTACAGAATGAGACTCCTCGGTGCAAAGGTTCATCCGGTTAAGACTGGAACAGCCACACTGAAGGATGCTGTATCTGAGGCATTCCGTGAATGGACAAGCAGGATCGATGATACACACTATGTACTCGGATCAGTCATGGGACCATATCCTTTCCCAGAGATAGTCCGTGATTTCCAGGCTGTCATAGGCAAGGAGATCAAGGCACAGCTCATGGAGAAGGAGGGAAGACTTCCTGATGTTGTCATGGCATGTGTGGGTGGCGGTTCAAATGCCATCGGAGCTTTCTACGATTTCATACCAGACGAGAGCGTCAGACTGATCGGCTGTGAGGCAGCAGGCAGAGGCGTTGATACATTTGAGACAGCGGCAACTATCGCAACTGGAAAGCTTGGTATATTCCACGGCATGAAGTCCTACTTCTGCCAGGATGAATTTGGCCAGATCGCACCTGTATATTCGATCTCAGCGGGACTTGATTATCCGGGAATCGGACCTGAGCATGCATATCTTCACGACATCGGACGTGCGGAATATGTTGCAATTACAGATGATGAGGCAGTTGATGCATTTGAGTATCTGTCAAGGATCGAGGGAATCATCCCTGCAATAGAGAGCGCCCACGCTGTGGCTTATGCTATGAAGCTGGCACCTACAATGGACAAGGACAAGATAATAGTAATCAATATATCAGGACGTGGTGACAAGGACGTTGCAGCCATCGCGAGATACAGAGGGGAGGATCTTCATGAGTAATATAGCAAAAGCATTTGAGCATGGAAAAGCATTTATACCATTTGTGACATGTGGCGATCCGTCGCTGGATGTGACAGAGGAGATAGTATACGCAATGGTAGAGGCCGGTGCAGACCTCATAGAGCTGGGAATCCCATTCTCAGATCCGACAGCCGAGGGTCCGGTCATCCAGGGCGCAAATATAAGAGCACTGGCAGGCGGCGTGACGACAGATAAGGTATTTGACCTTGTGAGAAAGCTCCGCAAGAAGGTTACTATACCTATGGTGTTCATGACATATGCAAATGTCGTGTTCTCCTACGGTTCAGAGAGATTCATCAGCACATGCAAGGAGATTGGCATAGACGGTCTGATCCTTCCTGACATTCCTTACGAGGAGAAGGACGAGTTTGACGGAATCTGCAAGCAGTATGGCCTTGACCTGATATCCCTCATCGCGCCAACATCCCATGAGAGAATATCCATGATCGCAAATGATGCAAATGGATTTGTATACTGTGTGTCATCACTCGGTGTAACTGGAACAAGAACCAAGATCACCACAGACATAGGTGCAATGGTAGATCTGGTGAAGAAGGCGAAGGACATCCCTTGTGCGGTAGGTTTCGGAATATCCACACCTGAGCAGGCAAAGCAGATGGCGGAGAAGTCAGACGGCGTCATCGTCGGTTCGGCCATCGTCAAGCTGTGCGCCCAGTACGGCAAGGACTGTGTGCCTTATGTGAGAGATTATGTGAAGAGCATGAAGGATGCGATAAGGTAGGAAATGATAAATAAGGTAAATGATTTTGCCCCCCCGACATAATATATCGGGGGGCTTTTTTTATACATAATAATAATTTAGTATTACATATATATTGTTTTTATTAGATAATAACATTATACTTAATTCATAATAGGTTTTAGGAGGTGTTTATGGGGTATAAAAGAACAGATGCGTTAATGAGACATTTGCGAGATAGCGGAATTTCAATAAACGGTGCCAAGCAGAAAAGGCAACTTATTAATACGGGTTATTATCACGGATATAAGGGATATAGATTTTTTAAAAAAGCACATAGACGCCTGCCATTTACGTCATATGATGAATTATATGCAACTATACAATATGATTCTGAATTAAAGTCATTATTATATGGAAAAATGATGTATATTGAAACTGCAATAAAAAATATAGCCCTAGAAAGTATATTAGTAAATGCAAACTCGGAATCTATACAAGATATGTATGATAAAGTTGTTAGTGGATATAATAATGCACCGCCAACAGCGACTACTGAACAGAAAAGAAAAATGCAACAGAATAAATTAAATTTGCAGAATTCTATTCAATCTAATTTAGCATACGCATATAAAAAGAATAATCCCAAAATAACACATTTTTATAATAATATTGGTTATTCTGATGTGCCAATCTGGGCACTATTTGAAATAATGACAATGGGGGATTTAGGTTATTTATTATCCTGCCTTACATATGAGGTTAGGGATGATATTTCTAAACGTTTATCTCTAAATTTATCATGTGATACAGAGAGAGAACTTATATATAAATATATTTATACGTTAAAGGACTTGAGAAATGCAATAGCACACAATGCAGTAGTATTTGACACAAGATTTAGAAATATTGATCCTACTAATGCAATGAAACAATGTTTAGTTTTAGAGATTGGGCTTCCATATGTTAATTTTAAAACTATTGGAGACTATATTATTCTTATGTGTTATTATATGAAATTATTGAAAGTTTCAAAGACGGAGATAAAAGCTTTTATTCGAGAATTTGAAAGAATAACAGAAAATTATAGAAGTGCTGTGAATACAAATGTATCAAATATAGTAATTCATCCAGATTTGAGATCCAGAATGGCTATTTTGAAAAACAATATTTAATTGTTGAATTTTTTGAACCGTTGTTGTATATTATAAATACTAATTGGGGTATGCATTTGCGGATGCATACTTAAGAGAGCCGGAGAGATCTGGCTCTCTTGTGTTTTATAGATATATTTATAAATATGTTGACACCACAGTTAGTTTTTGATATAACATATACATCAGCGATTGCTGATACCCATAATGAAAAATGAATAAATCATATTTTAAGTTGAAGAGTTTGAAAACATGATGAGTAGCAAGTGCTACAAGTCTGCGATCACGACTCTTTTTTTGTTGCCTTTCGGGCATTGGTCAGATTGCAAATGACAACTGAATATGCACCTGCCCGGTATCCGGGGCAGCAAAGAATACGGACACAGCGACTGTCGTCGGCTGAAAAATGACAGACCGGGGAGCGGGCACCGTGGAGGTGTGAGCTGGTGAAGCTCTTGACAACTTATTGATAGATGCAGTTTAGATTTGTTTTCATTTTTTCATTATGGAGGTAACGATTATGAGATATTCATTTACAGAAAAGACATCACACAGACAGCAGGAGACAGCATACATGCTTTATATGATCATTGGCAGCTATTTTCACAGATGTAGCTGCAGATCAAAGGCGTTGGAGGAGAATCTCTTCCTCTATTATAAGGAACTTGGAGAAAGCAGACAGATAGATAAAGAGAGACAGATCATCAGAGTCAGCGAGGGTGTGCTGAAAGATAATATGACAGATCTGGCGGAGATGAATGCGGAGGCTATTATCTCAAAAGTAGACAATCTGTATATACTGAGTTTTTACACAGGATTTGAGAGAATCGTGGTGACTGTCGATGACAAGGGCTGCTATGAGATAAGTCTGGAGGGCGACGAAGAGGCAGCTTAGAGTTATGAATAGAGAATGGGTGTATGATGGCAGTTGTTCAGGGGATAAATAAACTTGAACAACTGCCGTGTTTTTACTTGATATAAGAACGAGTGTTCGATATAATGGATGCAGGCTTTCATGAGACGATTTTATTTAATGTCTCCAATTCGAGAGACACTGTCTCCCGAATTGAGTTGGTCTCATTATATAAAACTTATGCGAGTAACAGATAAAACAGCTCGTGAGTTTTATGCAAAAGAAACTGTCAAAGCAGGCTGGAGTGTAAGACAATTGGAGCGACAGATTAATACAATGTTTTATCAACGAATTCTTGCAAGTTAGGAGACTTTTATGGATCATTTTGAATTGGTATCGGAATACAAGCCCACCGGGGATCAGCCGGAGGCTATTGAAAAATTGGTAAAGGGTTTTCAGGAAGGTAATCAGTTCGAGACGCTGCTCGGTGTAACCGGATCTGGTAAGACATTTACCATGGCGAATGTTATACAGCAGCTTAATAAGCCCACACTGATACTTGCACATAACAAGACTCTGGCGGCGCAGCTTTATGGGGAGATGAAAGAATTTTTCCCGAACAATGCGGTGGAGTATTTTGTAAGTTATTACGATTATTATCAGCCGGAGGCATATGTGGCGTCCACGGATACTTATATTGCAAAGGATTCGTCTATTAATGACGATATTGACCGGATGAGACATAGCGCCACAGCAGCGCTCATAGACAGGAAAGATGTCATAGTGGTTGCATCTGTGTCGTGTATATATGGTATTGGTGATCCGGATGAGTACAGGAATCAGATGTTGTCATTCAGAGTTGGCATGATAAAAGACAGAGATCAGGTCATCGATGAACTGACAGATATACAGTATGACAGGAATGATATGGATCTGCAGAGAGGTACATTCAGAGTGCGTGGGGATGTACTTGAGATCATACCTGTGTCAACATTTGACGATGGAATAAGGATAGAGTTTTTTGGAGATGAGATAGACAGGATCACAGAGTTCGATCCGCTCACCGGAGAGGGAAAGAGAGATCTGACATATACATGTCTGTTCCCGGCATCCCACTATGTAGTTGGACAGGAGAAGATGGAGAAGGCACTGAAGAGGATAGAGGCGGAGCTCAAGGACAGAGTTGCCTACTTCAAGTCAAAGGACAAACTCATTGAGGCACAGCGTATCGAGGAGAGAACTAACTTTGATATGGAGATGATGAGAGAGACCGGATTTTGCTCTGGCATAGAGAACTATTCCGGTCCGTTGGCTGGAAGATCAGCAGGGGAGACGCCGAGCACACTGCTGGATTTCTTTGATGATGACTTTCTTCTTATTATAGATGAGTCACATATGACGGTGCCTCAGGTCGGTGCGATGTATTCGGGGGATCGTTCCCGTAAGATGAATCTGGTGGACTATGGATTCAGGCTTCCATCGGCGCTTGACAACAGACCACTCAACTTCTCGGAATTTGAGCAGAAACTGGATCAGGTCATGTTCGTATCTGCCACTCCGGGCAAATACGAGGAGGAGCACCAGATGCTCATGGCTGAACAGATCATCAGGCCTACAGGACTTCTCGATCCGCCAGTTGAGGTCAGACCGGTGGAAGGTCAGATAGATGATCTGCTGAAAGAGGTCCGCAAGGAGACCGAGCAGGGACACAAGGTACTTGTAACAACACTTACCAAGCGTATGGCTGAAGATCTCACCAGCTATATGAGGGACAATGATATAAAGGTAAAATATCTGCACTCGGATATAGACACCATGGAGAGAGTTGAGATAGTGAGAGATCTCCGTCTTGGAGTATTTGATGTGCTTGTTGGAATCAACCTTCTGAGAGAGGGACTTGATATACCAGAGATCACACTGGTGGCAATACTGGATGCTGATAAGGAAGGTTTCCTGCGATCGGAGACATCACTTATACAGACCATAGGAAGAGCGGCGCGAAATGTAAACGGACATGTTATCATGTATGCGGACACCATCACGGGCTCCATGAAGTATGCCCTTGATGAGACGAGCAGACGTCGTGAGATACAGCAGAAGTATAATGAGGAACATGGAATAACACCTAAGACTATTGAGAAGAGCATAAGGGATCTCATAACTATAGAGGTGAAGAAGGAGGAGCTTCCTGAGGAGGATAAGGATGTTGAATCCATGACCAAGAAGGAGCTTCAGAAGGTTATCGCCAAGCTGACTAAGAAGATGAATATGGCGGCAGCAGACCTCAACTTTGAGGTGGCGGCGGAGATCAGGGATCAGCTCAAGGTGTATAAGGCGGCACTCAGAGATTACGATAAGGATTGAAATATAAAATAAAGAGAAAAGGTTAGATCAAGATGGAAGACAATAAGAATTATGAACGAGGTGAGCATCTGGAGGATATAACGGATGCGAGCATGAAGGATGATGATTATTTTAATGCCAGCAGGAATATTGACAGGAAGTATATCACGGTTGAGGGCGCCCGTGCCAACAATCTGAAGAATATCAATGTCAAGATCCCAAGGGACAAATTTGTGGTAGTTACGGGACTTTCGGGATCAGGAAAGTCATCACTGGCATTTGACACAATATATGCGGAGGGACAGAGAAGATACATGGAATCTCTGTCATCCTATGCGAGACAGTTCCTTGGACAGGCTGAGAAGCCTGATGTGGACAAGATAGAAGGACTTTCACCAGCTATATCCATAGACCAGAAGTCGACCAACAGAAACCCACGATCCACAGTTGGTACAGTTACAGAGATATATGACTATTTCAGACTTCTATATGCGAGAGTGGGAATACCACACTGTCCGAACTGCGGCAAGGTCATAAGCAGACAGACCGTCGACCAGATGGTGGATGAGATCATGAAACTTCCGGAGAGAACAAAGTTCATGGTGCTTGCGCCTGTTGTCAGAGGCCGCAAGGGAGAACATGTAAAACTTCTTGAGAAAGCTAAGAAGAGTGGATTTGTCAGAGTGGTTGTCGATGGCAGTATGTATGAGCTGTCGGAGGAGATAAAGCTTGATAAGAATAAGAAACACAGTATAGATATAGTAGTCGACCGTCTGGTCGTCAGACAGGATGTGGAGCGACGACTCACAGATTCCATAGAGACTGCGCTTCAGCTTGCAGAAGGTCTCATGAAGATAGAGGTGATCGGTGAAAGAGATGAGAACGGTGTTCAGAAAGAGAATACAGTCATAAACTTCTCAGACAGCTTTTCCTGCCCTGATTGTGGAATCAGCATAGATGAGATAGAGCCTAGAAGCTTCTCATTCAACAACCCATTTGGCGCCTGCCCTACCTGTGCCGGTCTTGGCTTCAAGATGGAGTTTGATCCTGATCTGATGATACCGGATCAGAGTCTGTCCATAAATGATGGAGCAATAGTGGTTCTGGGATGGCAGACGTGCAATGATGGCAAGAGCTATTCCAATGCTATACTCAAGGCACTCAGTGCAGAATATGGATTCTCCCTGGATACACCATTTCAGGATTATCCACAGGATATCAAGGATCTCTTATTATATGGAAAGAACTCACGCCCGGTTAAGGTGTACTATAAAGGACAGCGCGGAGAGGGCGTGTATGACATAACATTTGAGGGGCTTATAAAGAGTGTAGCAAGAAGATACAGGGAGACATCCGCTGAGTCCACCAAGGCTGAGTATGAGACATTCATGACTATAACTCCTTGTGAGGTCTGTGGTGGCAAGAGACTTAAGCCTACAGCCCTTGCTGTGACAGTTGGAGATAAGAATATTGCTGAACTTACAGAGCTTCCAATCACAGAGCTGGCAAAGTTCATGAAAGAGCTGGAGCTCACAGACAGACAGAAGATGATAGGTGCGGCCATACTCAAGGAGATCAGGTCGAGACTGCATTTCCTTATCGATGTGGGACTTGACTATCTGTGTCTGAGCAGAGGTACAAGCACGCTCTCAGGTGGAGAGGCACAGAGAATAAGACTTGCCACACAGATAGGTTCAGGTCTGGTCGGAGTTGCGTATATTCTTGATGAGCCAAGTATCGGACTTCACCAGAGGGACAATGACAAGTTGATCGCAGCGCTCAAGAATCTGAGAGACCTTGGAAATACTCTGATCGTTGTAGAGCACGACGAGGATACCATGAGGGCGGCGGATCATATCATAGATATAGGACCGGGAGCCGGAGCGAATGGCGGATATGTGGTAGCTGAGGGTACTGCTGAAGACATCATGAAGTGTGAGAATTCTATCACCGGTGATTACTTAAGTGGCAGGAAAAAGATTGAAGTTCCGGATGTCAGAAGAAAGCCTACCGGATGGCTCACAGTCAAGAATGCCTATGAGAATAATCTCAAGCATATAGATGTGGATATACCACTTGGAGTTATGACATGTGTGACGGGTGTGTCCGGTTCTGGAAAGAGTTCTCTGGTAAACGAGATCCTGTACAAGAAGCTGGCGAGAAGACTCAATAAGAGCAGAATTAAAGCAGGAAAGCATGACCATATCATCGGTTATGATGCTCTGGACAAGATCATAAATATAGACCAGTCACCTATAGGAAGAACTCCGAGATCCAATCCGGCTACCTATACAGGTACATTTGATCTGATAAGGGATCTGTTTGCCGGAACCAAGGACGCCAAGGCAAGAGGCTACGGCAAGGGAAGGTTCAGCTTCAATGTATCCGGTGGACGATGCGAGGCGTGTCGTGGAGATGGAATCATCAAGATAGAGATGCATTTCCTGCCGGATATATATGTGCCATGTGAGGTGTGTGGAGGAAAGAGATACAACAGAGAGACTTTGGAGGTCAAGTACAAGGGTAAGAGTATCAATGAAGTTCTTGATATGACAGTTGATGAGGCATGTGAGTTCTTTGCAAATGTTCCAAGGATACTGAAGAAGATAGAGACTCTCCGTGACGTGGGACTCGGATATATCAAGTTGGGGCAGCCATCCACCACTCTGTCAGGAGGAGAGGCGCAGAGAATCAAGCTAGCAACAGAGCTTTCGAGACGAGGAACAGGAAAGACGATATATGTGCTTGATGAGCCAACCACGGGACTTCATTTTGCTGATGTGCACAGACTTGTGGACATACTCAGAAGACTCAGCGAAGGCGGCAACACAGTTGTGGTTATTGAACATAATCTTGACGTTATCAAGACCGCAGATTATATTATTGACATGGGACCTGAAGGAGGTGCTGGCGGTGGAACGGTCATTGCCAGAGGAACTCCGGAGGAGGTTGCAAAGATACCTCAGTCGTACACAGGACAGTATCTGAAGAGGTATCTTGATAAGTAAGGGATGTGTTGAATAATTACATCGGAGGTAGATGACAAACATGGATGAACAGAATAGAGTAGAAGATATTGCCAGAGCTGATGGCGGGTCGACTTCTGAGCAGAATCTGGAGCAGGAAAAAGCTGTGATGAATGAGCATAATCAGGCACAGAATGATCAGGGTGTGCAGTCAGTTCAAGCACCATATAGTCAGGTAGCACAACCAGCTCAGCAACCGTATCAGCAGATGTCGCAGTATGGCCAGCCGGCGCAGCAGTCATATCAGCCACAGTCGCAGCACGACCAGCCGGTGCAGATGCAGAACGATAGGCCAACGCAGGTACAGTATAGCCAAGGCGCACAGCCAGTTCAGACGCCATACCAGCCACAGGCACAGTATGGTCAGCCAGCCCAGCAGCCATATCAGCAACAGCCGCAGTATGAACAAGCGGCTCAGCCACAGTATGAACAAGCGGCTCAGCCACAGTATGGCCAGCCAGTGCAGCAGCCATATCAGCCACAGTCACAGTACGGTCAGCCAGGTCAGTCACCATACCAGCAGATGCCGCAGTATGAACAGGCGGCGCAGTCACAGTATGGCCAGCCAACCCAGCAGCCATACCAGCCACAGTCGCAGTACGGTCAGCCAACCCAGCAGCCATATCAGCCACAGTCACAGTACGGTCAGCCGGTACAGCCGTCACCATACAATAACCCGATGGGTTATATGGGATATGAGAACAGGCAGAACATACCTGATGATGTGAAGAAGGGATCCACACATGTACCTAATGTGTTAAACCTGATCGGCATTATCATGGCTGTTGTATCAGTATTTCTTCCTTATGCTTACATGGGTACAGATGCCAGAAGTATAGTTGGAGTATTTGGAATAAATGTATTGACCATGCTTGTTGTGGCGGTAGTTATCATAGCAGACGTGATCTGTGCATTTATCAACAAGGCAGGCTGTTATATAGCAGATTTTGTCATATCTATAGCTGTTGGCGGATTATTGATATTTGAATTTGTTCTGTCACTGATCGACCTTGGAAAACTGGATGCAGCGGCAAATGCAAGACTTGGAGTAGGTGCGTGGATCAGCGTGGCAGCAGCACTTTTCATGCTTATATCAGTTCCTATATGGTGGACGATGAGCAGAAAAAAAGATAAGGCAGAGAAGCAGGATTAAAATTTAGAAATTTATATTAGTGGAGATAAAAAATAATATAAAGAAAAAATAAGTAAGAATAAGAACCCCATCAAGGCTTATACAAGCCATGATGGGGTTCCTTTAAGTTTACGTGAGCGATACTTGTCCGAAAGCTGTCGGACAGTTTATCGTTACATTTGTTAATTGTTCTGTTAAAGATCTGTTAATTAGTCGTTAGCCTTACCAACTGATCCGAAGAGTTCCATCTTCTCCTTAACAGTAGCCTTGATAGCCTCGAAACCAGGAGCGAGAAGCTTTCTAGGATCAAATCCCTTGCCCTCGAGATCCTTACCAGCCTCGATGTACTTTCTTGTAGCATCTGCGAATGATAACTGGCACTCTGTGTTAACGTTGATCTTTGAAACGCCAAGTGAAATAGCCTTCTTGATCATGTCAGCAGGGATACCTGTACCACCGTGAAGAACTAATGGCATAACACCTGTCTTCTGCTGGATAGCATCAAGTGTCTCAAAGCTAAGTCCCTTCCAGTTAGCTGGGTACTTACCATGGATGTTACCGATACCAGCAGCAAGCATATCTACGCCGAGATCAGCGATGATCTTGCACTCCTCTGGATCAGCGCACTCGCCCATACCAACAACTCCGTCTTCTTCACCACCGATAGAACCAACCTCACACTCGATTGAGAGGCCAAGCTGATGAGCTACGTTAACGAGCTCTGTTGACTTAGCAAGGTTCTCCTCGAATGGATAGTGTGAACCATCGAACATGATTGAAGTAAATCCAGCCTTAACACACTTGTAGCATCCTTCGTATGTTCCGTGATCAAGGTGAAGAGCTACAGGAACTGTGATTCCAAGTGACTCATCCATAGCCTTAACCATTGCTGCAACTGTCTCAAATCCTGTCATATACTTTCCAGCGCCCTCTGAAACACCAAGGATAACAGGTGACTGAAGCTCCTGAGCTGTGAGGAGAACAGCCTTTGTCCACTCAAGGTTGTTGATGTTGAACTGTCCTACTGCGTAGTGACCAGCCTTAGCTTTCTTTAACATTTCTGTTGCTGAAACTAACATTTGTAAAATCCTCCGTAAAATTATATTTGGATACGACGTACCCACTTACGCTGATTATACCCCATATAATAAGAAAATAAAAGAATTTTTGGGTAAAAGTTCAACATATAGTTAGTTTAAACTTATCGATATAAAGAAAAAAATAAAACATTTATAAAGAATAGCCAGCCTTAATTGAAATAGAAAAAAATAAATGCTATGATTTGCCAGTAATACTGACAAATATATAAAAGTGTAATGCAAATAGAACATAATACGTTATGTGTATGCACACAGACGTGGCGCAAAGCGCCTTTCTATGTTTTTGCACAATATAATCTTAAAAAGGGAGGACATAATGCTTCAGCTTAAGAACATAGTGAAGGATTACCATACTGGTGACGAAGTTGTTCAGGCGCTCAAGGGTGTATCTGTGAACTTCAGAAGAAATGAGTTCGTGTCCATACTTGGCCAGTCGGGTTGTGGAAAGACAACACTTCTGAACATAGTGGGCGGACTGGATCAGTATACCAGTGGAGATCTGGTTATCAATGGCAAGTCGACAAAGGATTTCAAGTCAAGAGACTGGGATTCATATAGAAACAACTCAGTCGGATTCGTATTCCAGAGCTACAATCTGATACCGCACCAGTCGGTACTGTCAAATGTAGAGCTTGCGCTCACTTTGTCAGGAGTATCAAAGGCAGAGAGAAGAAAGAGAGCGAAGGAGGTTCTGGAGAAGGTAGGTCTGGGAAATCAGCTTCATAAGAAACCGAACCAGATGTCCGGTGGACAGATGCAGAGAGTTGCCATCGCCAGAGCACTCATAAATGACCCGGATATCCTGCTTGCGGATGAGCCTACAGGTGCTCTTGACACAGAGACAAGCGTTCAGATCATGGAGCTGCTAAAGGAGATAGCCAAGGACAAGCTTGTCATCATGGTCACACACAATCCTGAGCTGGCACAGCAGTATTCAACAAGAATCGTAAAGCTCCTCGATGGAAATATAATAGACGACTCCAACCCGTTCTCAGATGAGGATGAGGCAAAGGAGGATGATGGAAGTTATGCTCCGAGAAAGACTTCCATGAGCCTGTTCACAGCATTCTCACTGAGTTTGAACAACCTTATGACCAAGAAGGGAAGAACCTTCTTAACAGCATTTGCCGGAAGTATAGGAATCATAGGAATAGCTCTTATCCTGTCGCTTTCATCTGGTTTCCAGAAGTATATCAATGATGTACAGGAGGAGACACTTGCCACGTATCCGGTGCAGATAACGAAGAAGGCGATGGATTACAGCGAGCTCCTTTCCAAGATGGTGGGCAACAACGAAGAGGATTCAGATCACAATCACGCCGGGGAGGACAAGGTCTATTCGGGAGATATCATGGGAGACATGCTTGTGTCCATGGTGTCAGATGTGAAGGAGAACGATCTTGAATCATTTAAGAACTACATTGAAGACGATGCAAATGGATTCACAAAGTACACAAGCGATATAACATACACCTATGACACCCCGTTGTATGTGTTCAATGAGCACAGTGCAAATGGTGGAGTTGCCCAGGTTAATCCAAGTACAACCATGACAGACATGGGATTTGGAGGAATGGCTGAGGCACAGGAGTCGACATCTGACTTCATGTCGGCATTCAGCTATGGTTCATCATCAATGGATATGTGGACCCAGATGCTTGACAACGAAAAATTGCTCAAGCAGCAGTATGATGTTCTGGCAGGACACTGGCCGGAGAACAAGAACGAGGTCGTACTTGTCGTTGACAAGAACAATGAGATAAGTGATTTTACACTGTATACACTGGGACTCAGGGATTCAAAGGAGCTGGGAGATATGGTTTCGACCATACTTGCCGGCGGAGAGGCACCGGAGCTTGACCAGATGGTATTCACGTATGACGACCTTCTGAATCTCAAGTTCAAGGTCGTGCTTCCCGGCGATCTGTACAAGAAAAACGATGACGGAACTTACACAGATATGAGTTCAGATGAAGATTTCCTTAAGCAGGCAGTGGCTGATGGACTTGAGGTAAAGGTATCTGCAGTCATCCGTGCATCAGATAATGCATATGCTACGACAATGCAGGCCGGATATATAGGTTACACATCAGAGCTTGCAGATTATATAGTTTCAGAGAATGAGAAGACAGAGGTACTCAAGGCACAGATAGACAATCCTGATACCGATATATTTACAGGAATGCCATTCTCAGATGGCAAGGAGCTGACAGCGGACGACGTGGATATGGATTCTGTTATGCAGCAGCTTATGGCTTCAGGTCAGGTTACTGAGGATATGCAGGCGCAGATGGCGTCCATGACAAAGGATCAGCTCTTCGATATGCTCAAGGGTTACGGCTTCTTCCAGGAGTCCACTGCAACTTATGAGGACAACATGTCAAAGCTTGGATACGCAGAGCTTGCAAAGCCGGCATCCATCAATCTCTACTGCGCAGAATTTGCGGATAAGGATGAGATAACAAAGCTCATAGACAAATATAATGAGGATTATCCTGACAAGGAGATCACATACACTGATTATATTGGAATCATGCTGTCATCAGTGACAAAGATCATCAATGCGATAACCTACGTGCTCATAGCATTTGTAGCAATATCATTGATAGTTTCATCCATCATGATCGGAATCATCACATATATCTCAGTTCTTGAGAGAACAAAGGAGATCGGTATTCTGCGAAGCATAGGAGCTTCAAAGAAGGATATCTCAAGAGTGTTCAATGCGGAGACATTCATCATAGGTCTCTTCTCAGGACTCATAGGTATCGGTGTGACGGTCCTCATCAATATACCGATCAGCAAGGTGATAGAGAGCTTCATCAATGTTGCCGGAGTATCGGCACTTCCTTGGAAGGGCGGAGTGATACTGGTAATTATCAGTGTCATACTGACATTGATCGGAGGACTTATCCCATCAAGACTTGCAGCTAAGAAGGATCCAGTCATAGCGCTCAGAAGTGAGTAATAAAAGACTGGGTATAGAGGATAATTAATATAGAAGTAGAAGTATAGATATAAAAAACGGATATTATACCGGTATAAGAATGAGGTGATCATTCAAAGATACCGGTGTAATATCCGTTTTATGTTATAGCTTTTTACTTATCTGATCAAAGTTGTGACAGAGCTGCTGTTTTTCGTACCTCTGACGTTTTTACCATTGACCTTCATCACAGGAACCACGTAAGCTTGAACCTTCTGGCCCTTTTTGATGTTCCTGATGACATATGATGTCTGGTTTTTCTTTATTCTTGTGGAAGTCCACTTGCCCTTGCCGTTGTTTCTGTTGACACACAAATAGTAACATGAAGCATTTTTTACCGGTTTCCACGTTATCTTAAATGTTGATTTTTTAATTTTGTAATATGACGAAGTGGTCAACTTAGCAGCAGGAACAACTGTCTTGAAATCTGTCCATTCTCCGTTGAGCAGGAGATTGTTACGCAAGAAAGATGCTCTGACTCTCACCTTGAAACCATATTTGGCAAGCTGATTCTGCAATTTCTTGGATTTCACATCACATGCCCTGTATCTCTCAGATATGGTCGCGAGCTTTTTGCCCTTTAAAGAGTATATTTCTACCTTCCAGGTTACTCCCTTATAATCATTCTTGTACTCGTCCCATCCAAATTGATACTGGAGACTGTTATAATCAACTGTCTTTGCAACATTTGTGGCCTTGCCAGGTGCGGAATATGCATATACTAATGGGTAGTCCGACTTATCAGTGTTCATCGCCCTGAATTTTGACTTGGATTCACGGAAAGGAACAGCTTCTATTGCATATGCTTTCCCTGCCGATGTGGAGAGTGTGATATTTGTCCCGGAGACAGCCTTGGTATCCAGAAGTTTGGTTTTATCTTTATTGTATCTGTATACTGTATAGCCGGTGGCACCGGTTACAGGTGTCCAGGAAATAGATACTTTCTTAGTAGTTCCGGAGGTCTGTTTGATACTGCTGACCATAACCGGATCGGTTACGACCTCAAATGGGTCGGTGGTCATGACAGTCGATCTGTCATAGGTAGATCCTTGAACCTTGATATAATAGGATGTACCCGGCTTCAGATCCCGATTGTATACAGGCCACATATTTGAACGGGTGCTATTATCTGTGAGTTTGATATATGGTCCATCAATGCTGGTGGAAAAGAATACATCAAAGTATTTGAAGCCTTTACTGTCCCACCTGATGGCAAAACTGTCCTCACTTGAACCTATCTGTCGCAGATTGGTTATACTATAGGTATCATCATTGTCGGCGGCTGTGGCCGGTGTGGATATACACAGTGCTATCAACGTCATGATAAGCACGGTGAGTAAACCACTTGTTAATTTGATTGTCTTTTTCATATAATTCTCCCTTCGTAACATAACCTTCCAAGACAAATTTAATTGAACAGTGACGAGACCGTCAACTTTAAAATGGCTAATAAACGTGGAAAAATAAAGAAAAGGCTGCCATCTCTGGCAACCTCTTCTTTTTGTATTAAAAGGGAGTGACTGCAACTACATTATGTGAGGGGAGGGTGTTGCAGT
>CAVCCL010000159.1:0-13084 GCA_963600665.1 Bifidobacterium catenulatum
GTATATATACAGCGAGTCATTTGAGGAGGGGGACATGGGCTATGCCATCATGAACCGTCTCATCAAGGCAGCGGGACACAGGATAATCAAATGCTGATTAATTTCGTAAGGAAGTTTATAAAATATTAAATTATCAGGAGGATCAGAACATGATAGCACTTGGATGTGACCACGGTGGATATGAGCTTATGCAGGAGGTTATAAAGCACCTTGAGGAGAGAGGTCTTGAGTACAAGAACTTTGGCTGTTACAGCACAGAGTCAGTTGACTATCCTGTATATGGACAGGCAGCAGCAAAGGCGGTAGCCTCAGGTGAGTGTGATAAGGGAATCATCATCTGCGGAACAGGAATCGGAATATCGATCTCAGCAAATAAGATAAAGGGAATCAGAGCTGCACTTTGCCACGACTGCTTCTCAGCACAGGCGACAAGAGAGCACAACGATGCAAATATGCTGGCTATGGGTGCCAGAGTCATAGGACCTGGACTTGCACTTAAGATAGTCGACATATTCCTCGACACACCATTCTCAAACGACGAGAGACACGTGAGAAGAATCGGAATGATTGAGTAATATCATAAGGGGGGACCCGCCCTAAGGTGGGGGGATTCCTTGTGATGTGCACGGAGTGCACGCAGAACGTAAGTTATGCCGTAAGGGGGACCCGCCCTGAGGCGGGAGATCCCTTGCGAAGCACGCATGCGCCGCGCGTAAGCGCCTCTCATGCGCATGCTCCTTAAGGATCCGCTCATAAAAAAGAATCCCATGACAGTATGGTCAAGACTGTCATGGGATCTTTTTTTTATGCGGTTTTCGTCAAACTGCATCATTTGTTCGACATATAACCGCGTTAAAAGGAAGAAAAATGATTAATGGATAAACATAAGTATTATCAACATAGTCACATTGTACATTAACAATAAAAAAATATCAAGGGGTTTGTACAAACTTTACAAAATGTTTATTTACAATATAGCCAAGTCATTATAAAATAATATTACTTGAGTTTTGACATAATAATCTAAAGTGATGCTTGGATAAAGTGTTTATGGAATTGAGTCTGCTCATAAATTTTTAAAAGGGAGGAATGTTATGCTGCAGGAGACTATGAAGAAGATAACCGATGCAGAGTCTGAAGCCGACGAGATCATTCGCAAGGCAAAGGAAGAAGCCGACTATACAGTAGCTGCTGCAAAGAAGGAGGCTGCGGATATGATCGCGGCCGCAGGATCAGCTTCAAGGGAAAGCATGAAGAGTGCCGAGGGTGCCAGCAGATCTGAGGAGGAGAAGCTCACGGTGAAGGCGATGGATATTGCCACCGCTGAGATCGCACATCTCAGGGAACGTGCAGCGTCCATGGAAGGCGAGGTTACTTCCATGATCATAGCAGAGCTAGTGGGATGAAAAGCCCTGCAGGCATTTTAAGAAAGGGGGTAAATGTATGGCGGTACTTCCTATGAAGAAGATTGAGATCTGTGCCATGAAGAGGGACAGAAAAGCAATTCTTGAGAAGCTTCAGTCGCTGGGAATGGTTGAGATACAGACTGATAACGAAGAGACTGATGACTTCAGGAAGATGAGTACCACAAGCCAGAGAGCAAAGTACGAGAAGAGAGTACAGAATACAGATGAAGCCTTACAGATACTTGATAAGTATTCTCCAGAGGAGAAATCCATATTTGCCAGCCTGGAAGGACGGCAGGAGGCGTCAGAGGCTGACATTCAGGAGATCATAGCCGGAAGAAGGGATTACAACCGGAAAGTCAAGAAGATACAGGAGATCAGTAAGGATATAGCCGGCTGCGAGGCGGGCATAGTCAAATGTCAGGTGGCCATAGACGGGCTGGTGCCGTGGCTGAATATGGACATACCGATCAATACCACAGAGACCGAGAAGACGGATGTGATGATCGGAACCATGCCACCGGGGCTCACGGAGACGGATATACAGGGATATATAAGCTCTGCGGAACCGGAGATGTCAGGGTATACGGTCACAGTTGTAGGTTCGGACAAGGATCAGACATGTATGGTGGCTATAGCCCTTAAACCTGTATCGCAGAGGATGGAGGAGATACTGAGATCACATGGATTTACAAGGATCTCGTATTTCTCCAGAAGAACACCTGAGCAGAAGACGGAGAAGTACAGGACTGATATAAGGGAATTTGAGAAGCAGATAGAGGATAAGAAGAATGAGCTTGTATCCATGGCTGAGGACAGAGATAAGCTGAGGCTCCTGGCTGACTACTACCGCATAAGAGCGGACAAATATCAGGTCCTCGGAAGCCTTCTCCAGTCAAAGAGCACATTTGTCATATCGGGGTATGTGCTGGAGAGAGATGCAGACAGGGTAGTGGCTATACTCAATGAGAGCTTCAGTCTGATGGCTGATGTATATGATGTTCCTGAGGATGAAGCGGCACCTATACAGCTTCAGAATCCGAAGATGTTCGCATCGGCGGAGGGCGTTCTGGAATCGTTTGGACTTCCGGGAAAGGGCGAGATGGACCCGACCACACCGATGGCGATATTCTATATATTCCTGTTTGGACTCATGTTGTCCGATGCGGCGTATGGACTCATCATATTCCTGGCATGTTTCATATTGATAAAGAAATTCCCGAAGATGGAGAGTGGGCTTCAGAAGTCCCTTCGTCTGTTCATGTACTGTGGTATATCCACACTGATATGGGGAATATTATTTGGCGGTTTCTTCGGAGATCTGATAACGGTGGTTTCGAGGACGTTCTTCCACCACGAGGTGACGTTCAAGCCGGTATGGTTTGCACCTCTGGATGACCCGATGAGACTTTTGCTCTTCTCATTGCTGTTCGGACTTATACATCTGTTCGGCGGACTGGCACTCAAGGGATATATGTGCCTGAAGAAAGGCGATGTGAAAGCGTTCATATGCGATGTGCTGTCGTGGTTCATGCTCATCACAGGACTTGTCCTGATGCTCATGCCGACGGAGCTGTTCGCATCCATAGCACAGATGCAGTTCAATTTCCCGGTATGGCTTAAGTATACAAGCTATGGCCTGGCGATACTGGGAGCTGTGATCATCGTGCTCATGTCGGGAAGAGACCACAAGAATCCGATGCTCAGACTTGCACTTGGACTGTATGACATATACAACCTGACAGGATGGCTGTCAGATCTGCTGTCGTACTCCAGACTTCTTGCTCTGGGACTAGCGACAGGAGTTATAGCACAGGTAATAAACCAGATGGGAAGCATGGCTGGCGATGGAATATTCGGAGCCATAGTGTTCATCATCGTATTTGTAATAGGACATCTGTTCAATCTTGCGATCAACATGCTGGGAGCATACGTGCACACATGCCGTCTCCAGTATGTAGAGTTCTTCGGCAAATTCTATGAGGGCGGCGGCAATCCATTCAAGCCGTTCAGGGAAAATACGAAGTACGTTGAGATTGTAAGTGGTACAGAAGCACAGAAATAAAACCAATTTTAGGAGGAGAAAATATTATGACAATGGGAACGGTTTTGGCATTAGTGGGAGCTGCGCTGGCAGTAATTCTTGCAGGTATGGGATCTGCATATGGAGTAGGAGTTGCCGGTCAGGCGGCAGCAGGTGTAGTAAGTGAGGATCCAAGCAAATTCGCAAAGGTTCTTATCATCCAGCTTCTTCCGGGTACACAGGGTATCTATGGACTCCTTGTTGGATTCATAGCACTGTCTAACATAGGAATCCTTTCAGGAACACCGAAGGAGCTCACAGTAGCACAGGGTCTTATGATGCTTGCAGCATGTCTTCCGATCGCAGTTGTTGGTCTCGTATCAGCAATGCATCAGGGCAAGACAGCGGTTGCAGCAGTTGGAATAGTTGTAAAGAAGCCAGATCAGTTCGGTAAGGCAATGCTTTTCCCAGCCATGGTTGAGACATATGCGATCCTTGCTCTTCTGGTATCAATTCTTGCAGTAAATGGAATCAAACTTTAATAGGAGATGTTTATATGACAGGATTAGACACGATAGTGGAGCAGATCCTTCAGGAAGCACAGAAGGAAGCTGAGGAGATCAAAGCTCAGGCTGCCAGAAACGCGGATTCCATCATTGCAAATGCGAAAAAAACTGTGGATAAGATGAATGAGGAGACCAGTGAGAAGGTTGCTCAGGCAGAGAAATCCGGATCATTCAGGGCAAAGTCCTCATCGGAACTCAAGAAGAGGCAGGCGATACTTGCGGCAAAGCAGTCCATCATCGGAAACATGCTGGATAAGGCGTACGACGCAATGGTATCACTCCCTGATAAGGAGTATTTCCAGGTGATCGTCAAATGCCTTGAGAAAGCAGTGCAGCCAAAGAGCGGAGAGATATGTTTTTCCGGGAAGGACAGAAAACGACTTACCGCCCAGACTGAGAAGCAGATAGAGCAGATAGCTGCAGCTCATGGGGGAAGCCTTAAGGTGTCCGATAATAACTGCGACATAGATGGAGGATTTGTCCTCATTTACGGAGGAATCGAAGAAAACTGTTCATTCAGGGCAATGCTGGATGCGAACAGGGAACATTTGGCAGATAAGGTAAATGAATTATTATTTGTTGATAACAGATAGCTGGAGGTAGGCAGATGGCAGACAAATATATATATGCGGTTGCCAGGATCAGGGCGCTTGAGATGACGCTTATGAGCCAGGCGGCCATAGAACAGCTCGTGGCCACGGATTCCTACAAGAAGGCAGTTCAGTTCATCATAGAGAAGGGCTGGGGAGACAGTGATAATGCCAGTATGGATGAAAATGACATACTCAGGGCAGAGACCGACAAGACGTGGGCTGCTGTGGCTGAGATGGTGGATGATATGTCCGTGTTCGATGTCATAAGACTTCCGGATCTGTATCACAACCTCAAGGCGGCGATCAAGACCGTGGTTGCCGGAGAGACTCCTGCCCATGTATTCTTCGACAATGCTGAGATAGATGGTCAGAAGATGCTGTCCATCGTAAGGGATAAGGCGTGGGACAGACTGCCGGAGCACATGAGGGACTGCGCAAGGGAAGCCTGGGACTGTATGGCACAGGCCGGAGACGGTCAGATGTGCGATGCGGTGATAGACAGAGGAACACTTCTGGCGATCATGCAGGCTGCAAAAAAAGTAGATGACAGTCTGCTCAGGGATTACGCGGAGACCACGGTGGCTGTGGCTGATATCAAGATAGCGGTGAGATCTATGAAGACGGGAAAGAACAAGGATTTCATGAAGAGGGCCATGGTGGAGTGCAGCACGCTGGATATTGACAGACTGGCAGCAGCAGCGGTGGCTGGCATGGAGGAGATAGAGAGATATCTTGCGGATACGGCATACGCTGGCGGCGCAGAGGCACTTTCCGAGTCGGCATCGGCATTTGAGAGATGGTGTGACAACCGTATCATAGAGACGATAAAGCCTCAGAAGTACAATCCATTTACGGTGGGACCGATAGTGGCATACATTCTGGCAAGGCTCAACGAGATAAAGACAGTCAGGATCATATTGACATGCAAGCTGAACCAGCTTCCAGAGGAGGCTATCAGGGAAAGGGTAAGGGAGATGTATGTATAAGATAGCTGTTATGGGTGATTATGACAGTATATACGGATTTGCAACTCTGGGCCTGGATATATTCCCTGTGGCGGATCCGGAATATGGTGCCGCACAGCTTAAGAGGCTGGCGGAGGACAATTATGCAGTCATATATATGACCGAGGCGTTGGCTTCGGACCTGAAGAAAGAGATAGACAGATACAGAGAAGTTATGAAGCCTGCGATCATTCTCATACCGGGAATATCAGGCAATACAGGAGCCGGAATAGCGGGGGTCAAGAAATCCGTTGAGCAGGCCGTAGGCTCGGACATCCTATTTAATGAGGAGTAGTGGAGCATATAAATAGAAGGGAGCGTGAGCTGTTAAGTGGCTACAGGAAAGATTAAGAAGGTCGCCGGACCACTGGTCATCGCCGAGGGCATGCGTGATGCAAATATGTACGACGTTGTGCGTGTAAGTGAGAGCAGACTTATCGGCGAGATCATAGAGATGCACGGAGATCAGGCATCAGTTCAGGTATACGAGGAGACGTCAGGACTTGCACCGGGAGCACCGGTAGAGTCAACGGGAATGCCTCTGTCAGTTGAGCTGGGCCCGGGACTTATAAGCAGTATATACGATGGAATCCAGAGACCTCTGGACGATATCATGAAGATATGTGGCAATAACCTGAAGCGAGGAGTTGAAGTTCCATCGCTGAAGAGGGATATAAAGTGGACATTTGTTCCGACTGCTAAGGTTGGCGATCAGGTGTCTGCCGGCGATGTCATCGGAACCGTTCAGGAGACGGTGGTCGTCACACAGAAGATCATGGTGCCTTATGGAGTTGCGGGAACCATCAAGGAGATAAAAGCAGGAGACTTCACAGTTGAGGAGACTGTGTGTGTGGTTGAGACAGACAAGGGAGACAGGGAGCTGACACTTATGCAGAAGTGGCCGGTTCGTAGAGGCCGTCCATATAAGGAGAAGATACCACCGATCATGCCTCTTATCACAGGACAGCGAGTTGTAGATACATTTTTCCCTATCGCAAAGGGAGGTGTGGCTGCGGTTCCCGGACCTTTTGGAAGCGGCAAGACAGTCATCCAGCACCAGCTTGCAAAATGGGCTGAGGCGGATATCGTTGTCTACATCGGATGTGGAGAGCGTGGAAATGAGATGACGGATGTTCTGAACGAGTTCCCAGAGCTGAAGGATCCGAAGACGGGACATTCACTTATGCAGAGAACAGTCCTCATAGCCAACACATCGGATATGCCGGTTGCGGCCAGAGAGGCTTCCATATATACAGGTATAACTATTGCTGAGTATTTCCGTGATATGGGTTACTCAGTGGCACTCATGGCGGATTCCACATCGCGTTGGGCTGAGGCGCTCAGAGAGATGTCAGGACGTCTGCAGGAGATGCCTGGTGAGGAGGGTTACCCTGCTTACCTCGGTTCAAGACTTGCACAGTTCTACGAGAGAGCCGGAATGGTTAAGACTCTCGGCAGTGAGGGAAGAACCGGTGCACTTTCAGTTATCGGTGCGGTTTCTCCTCCGGGCGGAGATATTTCCGAGCCGGTTTCACAGGCGACACTTCGAATCGTCAAGGTGTTCTGGGGACTGGACTCATCGCTTGCGTACAAGAGACATTTCCCTGCCATCAACTGGCTGACATCATACTCCCTGTATGTGGACAATATGGGCAAATGGTTCGAGGAAAATGTAAATGAAAAGTTCATGGTCGACAGACAGAAGATGATGACCCTGCTTCAGGAGGAGGCAGAGCTTGATGAGATCGTTAAGATGGTAGGTATGGATGCCCTTTCAGCGGGAGACCGTCTGAAGATGGAGGCAGCCAGATCCATCAGAGAGGATTTCCTTCACCAGAACTCATTCCATGATGTGGACACATACACACCGCTTCACAAGCAGTTTCTGATGATGGAGCTCATCATGGCATTCTATGAGGAGTCGGCGCAGGCCCTTGCCGGTGGAGCAAGCATAAGAAATATTCTGAACATGCCGATCAGAGAAAAGATCGGACGATTCAAATATGTGCTCCCTGAGAATGTGGATGAAGAGTACGATAAGATATCCAAGGAGCTTGGCAAAGAGCTTCAGGAAGCTATAGAGAAGGAGGACTAAGACTATGCCAAAGGAATACAGAACTATACAGGAAGTTGCGGGTCCTCTGATGCTGGTGCATGGAGTTGAGAATGTGGCTTATGATGAGCTGGGCGAGATCGAGCTGGCGGACGGCGAGATCAGAAGATGTAAGGTCCTTGAGATAAATGGTGAGGATGCACTGGTTCAGCTCTTTGAGAACTCGACAGGTATCAACCTTTCAAATAGTAAGGTAAGATTCCTTGGAAGAAGCATGGAGCTCGGCGTATCTGAGGATATGCTTGGACGAGTATTTGACGGACTTGGAAGACCTATAGACGGTGGTCCTGAGATCCTTCCTGATGAGAGAAGAGATATCAACGGTCTGCCAATGAATCCGGCTGCGAGAAACTATCCGTCTGAGTTCATTCAGACCGGTATATCCGCGATAGACGGACTGAACACACTGGTAAGAGGACAGAAGCTGCCTATATTCTCAGCTTCAGGACTTCCGCACAGCCAGCTTGCAGCACAGATAGCAAGACAGGCGAAGGTGCGCGGAACAGATGAGCCATTTGCCGTTGTATTTGCAGCCATGGGTATCACATTTGAGGAGGCAAACTTCTTCACAGAGAGTTTCAAGGAGACGGGAGCTATAGATAGAACAGTTCTCTTCATCAACCTGGCAAATGATCCTGCGGTTGAGCGTATCGCCACACCTAGAATGGCACTTACAGCCGCTGAGTATCTTGCATTTGAGAAGAACATGCACGTTCTGGTAATCCTCACGGATATCACGAACTATGCGGATGCACTTCGTGAGGTATCGGCTGCAAGAAAAGAGGTTCCGGGACGTCGTGGTTATCCTGGATACATGTACACTGACCTGGCAACTCTGTATGAGAGAGCCGGAAGACAGAAGGGCAAGAACGGAAGTATCACCATGATACCTATCCTGACCATGCCGGAGGATGACAAGACACATCCTATCCCTGACCTTACGGGATATATCACAGAGGGACAGATCATTCTCTCAAGAGAGCTGTACAGAAAGGGAATCACACCGCCTATCGATGTACTTCCATCACTGTCCAGACTTAAGGACAAGGGAACTGGTGAGGGCAAGACCAGAGGAGATCACGCCAGCACCATGAACCAGTTATTTGCGGCTTATTCAAGAGGAAAGGATGCCAAGGAGCTCATGACTATCCTGGGCGAATCGGCACTTTCAGATATAGATATCATATATGCAAAGTTTGCAGAGGCATTTGAGAAGGAGTATGTATCTCAGGGATACGGCACCGACAGAAGCATCGAGGAGACATTGGCCATCGGCTGGAAGCTTCTCTCCATTCTTCCTAGAGCCGAGCTGAAACGTATCGACGATAAGTGGCTTGACATGTACTACGGAAAGTAGAGCGTGGGCAATTTCGAAAGATATAGGTTGTGTTCGTCCCCATTGCGGCATATATTGCCAACCGGGGGTCGCTTCCGCTTATTTCGGTCTGCAGCGGTACTAAGGTGCCGCTTGAGGCGCCACCTAAGGACCGGCGACCTCAAATTCCCCCTATTGGCAATATATGCCGCAAAGGGGACGCAATTCAGTGTATGACATTCGAAATTGCCATATACACGTTGGCTTTGTAATACATGTCAGGCAGTTGGAAAATATATTTGGAAAGAAAGGAGAAGATAGATGGCTAATGTGGTTGTAAATCCTACACGTATGGAGCTGACAAGGCTTAAGAAGAAGCTGGTAACGGCGTCCAGAGGCCATAAGCTCCTGAAGGATAAAAGAGATGAGCTGATGAGGCAGTTCCTTGACATGGCAAGAGAGAATATGGAACTGAGAAAGAAGGTTGAGGCTGGCATAAAGGCTGCCAACACCAACTTTGTAATAGCGAAGGCGGGCATGAATGAGCAGACATTGAGTACGGCGCTCATGGCCCCGAAGCAGGAGGTGCGAATCGCCCTTAGCGACAGGAATGTAATGAGTGTTGACATTCCGGTGTATGACTATAAGACGAAGAGCGCAAATTCAAATGACATCTATTCGTATGGATTTGCATTTACATCCGGGGAGCTGGACGACGCAGTGAGGTCCCTCTCGGATATACTTCCTGATATGCTGAGACTGGCAGAGGTGGAGAAATCCTGCCAGATGCTTGCAGCGGAGATAGAGAAGACCCGCCGACGCGTAAATGCTCTTGAGCATGTCATCATCCCGGAGACGCGGGAGGGTATAAAGTATATAAGTATGAAGCTTGATGAGAATGAGCGAAGCACTCAGGTCAGACTTATGAAGGTCAAGGACATGATGCTTGAGGAAGCTCATCACTACAAAGAGCATCAGTTTGAGAATGCGCAGTAGTGGGTTCATGTAGCAGGTTCATAATGGGCAGATGCTGATATCATATCAATGTTATATCAAGGTTGGCACCTGATCATAACTTCTGTAAGGAAAAGAGCATAAAATTATCGCTAAATAGCGGAAAATATAAGAAAAGAACACAAAGTCTAAGTGCTTTGTGTTCTTTTCGCTTTTATATCTCAAAAGGTGATAAAATTGTAACTTTTATCGTCCCAAATACAGGAAAAGATAAAAACATGATGTTTCCCAAGCATACTTGCTATCTGTCGGATATGAGATATGTTGACAGCACATGATACAGCATGGACGGATCGATAGGCTTGGACAGGTGATGAGTCATGCCTGCTTCGATGGTCTTCTTCTGCTGTTCCTCAAATGCGTCTGCGGTCATGGCGATGATAGGAATGGTTCTGGCGTCCTCACGGTCCATTGCTCTGATGACTTCCGTTGCAGTTATTCCGTCCATGACAGGCATTCTGACATCCATGAGAATAGCTTCAAAGTGATCCGGTTCAGAGGCAGCAAATATATCCACAGCCTCCTGACCGTTGTGTGCTACAGTCACTATGCAGCCGGCTCTGTCCAGAATGATCTGAGCAACATAGATATTGATGTCGTTGTCTTCCACGAGAAGTATCTGTGCACCCTTAAGATTCTGTCTTCTTTCAGGCTCGGCAACAGAAGTCACATCCTCTTTGGAAGCAGGTTCAAAGTACAGATCTACGGTAAATTCAGTTCCAATACCAACCTCACTTTTTACTGATATGCTGCCGCCCATGGCATCGACCAGACTTTTGACGATCGGAAGTCCAAGGCCGGTTCCATTGGTGCTGTTGTTGAGCTTCGCGCGCTCCTGTGAAAAAGGATCGTACATGTGTGGCATGTATTCCGGACTCATGCCGATGCCGGTGTCCTTCACGATGAATCGGAGTCCCATGAGATCTCCCTTCGGCGAAATGCTATGGCTGGTAAATTCCACTGTGCCACCGGATCCTGTGAACTTGGAAGCATTTGACAGAAGATTAAAGAAAATCTGGTTAAATCGCAGCTTGTCTGCCTTTATGCACTCCGGATCTCCGTCCATCTTGAATATGAAATTGATGCCTTTTGCGTCCATGAGCGGTTTGATGACCGTCGATATAGAATTTGAAAAATCTTCTTTGGTAAAGACATCATCCTTGAGTTTCAGATCCCCATTTTCAATCTTGCTCATATCCAGGATATCGTTGATGAGACCCAGAAGAAAGTCGCTGGCGCTCTCTATATTGTACAGATATTCCTTTATAACGTTTATATCATTCTCGTCCTTTGCGAGATGTGTAAGTCCGATTATTGCATTCATAGGTGTACGTATATCGTGGCTCATACGTGACAGGAATTCTGTCTTGGCGTGGGTGGCGGATTCTGCTTTATCCAATGCCTCCTGAAGTTCCTGATTCTGTGTCTTGATCTGGTTATACAGGGCATTGCGCCGCTGTTCCTCGATGGTTACATCACACAGTATGTAGACTATCGCATAGCTGGCATTGATGATCAGCCAACCCGGATGGGCGAGCTGAACCCATATGAATACTGCGGTTATCACGAAGAATACGACCATGAGATAAGCATTTGCGGCTGGTTTGATTATCTTGCGGTTGATCATGACAAGAACGTAGCCGAGCGCAGAGTAGAACATGATCATGCCAACTCCCACAGGCATGAACAGGATTCCTCTGGTATATTCCATGGCGGGAGAAAGTTTGAAGAAAAGTCCGGTAAATGGGTTGCTGGCGGCGAGCAGTGCATACAGAATGTATGGCAGCATCAGCAGGGTGTGTTTTCTCTGAAAGCTTGGGCCCTGAGCCCCCTGATGGATGAGAACGTAGGCGTAAGACACCCACACTGCAGCAAGTAGTGGCATGCTCATGACATACAAAGTCATGAGTATCTGGTAGACCCACCAGTTGGTGACATGGTTCATCGCTATTGAAGCAATAATGTCTATAAGATTTGTTGCTATGCTGAAAATGAGAACGAGATAGAATGATTTCCCCTGAAAATCATAACGTTCATTATTCTGATTCTTTCTATATAAATGATTCTTGATAAGCATTATGACAAATACTGCCAGTGCAAATACATCGGTTTCTACATGCCACATATAAAATCCCCCTAACATATATCCCTATGTCAACAACCCCAAATATGATATTATTAAGTATAACATAGAGAAATGGAAATTTGCTTAAAAGAATAAACAAAATACAGGCTGCATTACCGAAAATTATAAGGGGGGATTACATGGGAACACAGACAGATAAAATGAAAAATGTGCCTGAACAGACCGCAGAAGAAGTTAAGGCGGTGGATAGAGTTCAGATAACGGATAAAGCTCAGACAACTGGGGCGGTTCAGTCAGTGGATGTTGCTCAGGGGACAGACAGGAAATTTACCTTGAATGGGATAGGACTTCTTTCCGGGGCGCAGCTTAAGTATATTGCATTTCTGTCAATGCTGATCGATCATGTCAACAAGACGCTGATATATCCGTATCTTGATGGAGGTGCGTTGAATGTGCTCAGTGATATATTTGACGTGCTGGGAAGGATAGCATTTCCGATATTCATATTTCTTCTGGTGGAGGGATATTTTCACACACGGAACAAATGGAAATATCTCGGTACATTGATTGTATTTGGTGTGATATCTGAGGTGCCATTTGACATGTTTTCAAGTGGTGTGTTCTTTGAGTGGGATGCAAATAATATCATGTTCACTCTGGCACTGGTGCTTGTGATGATATGGATCATTGATGTGCTGAGAAAAAAGATGGAGAAGCTTCCTAAGGTGGTATGGTTTATAGCGACGATTCCGATAGTCGCTGTCATGTGCTTCATATCTATGAATCTTGCGGTTGATTATGAATTTCATGCCATACTTATTGGATATTTCCTGTATATATTCCATGAAAAGCTTGTGGCTGCGGTGCCGTTCTGTTTCCTGGCAATGTACAAGGAGCCATGGGCTCTGCTGGGATTTGGTCTTACCCTTACATATAATGGCAAGCGGGGCAGGCAGAATAAGGT
>CAVCCL010000160.1:0-22111 GCA_963600665.1 Bifidobacterium catenulatum
ATGCCATGTTATCTACCTCCAATACATATCAAGCCAATCTGTCTGTTAAAATATTAAACTTCCTTTGACTCATCTACAAGAAGCTTTGCAGCCTTCTTAACTGCTACATCCTTCTTGATGCTGTCCTTCTCTGCGTCGCCCATGAATCCCTTGATATCCTCAAGCTTCATCTGGTACTGAGCTGCCATCTTTGAAAGCTCCTCGTCAACTTCCTCGTCAGTAGCCTCAATGTTCTCAGCCTTTACTACAGCCTCAAGGACTGCTCTCTGCTGGATTCTCTTGAGTGCGTCCGGCTTGATTCTCTCCATGAGAGACTCCTCTGTAACGTTTACGATCTGCATATACTGCTCAAGGCTGATTCCCTGATACTGAAGTGTCTGAGCGAACTCATCCTTCATTCTCTTCTGCATATCCTCAACCTGTGCATCTGCAATATCCATAGTTGCGTTCTCGATAACCTTGTCAAGAACCTTTGCTTCCTTCTCGTTTGCAGCGTCTCTGTTCTTCTTTGCAAGTATCTTCTGCTTTACCTCTTCCTTGTACTGGTCAAGTGTATCGCATCCGCCTACCTCGCTTGCGAACTCATCATTGAGCTCTGGAAGCTGTGACTCTGTGATAGAGTTGATCTTGCACTTGAATACTGCTGGCTTTCCTGCAAGCTCCTCAGCCTGGTAATCCTCAGGGAATGTTACGTTAACCTCAACATCCTCTCCGATGTTCTTACCAACAAGCTGATCCTCAAATGTATCGATGAATGAATGTGAGCCAAGAACGAGCTTGTAGTTCTCACCCTTTCCACCATCAAATGGAACACCATCAACAAATCCCTCGAAGTCAAGAGTAACCTCGTCGTCAAGCTGTGCTGCTCTTCCCTCTACGAGTACCTTTCTTGCGTTCTGAAGCTGCTCCTTCTTGATGTCCTCAAGAACCTCGTCATCTGTTACTTCAACGTCGATCTTCTCAACTTCGATTCCCTTGTAATCGCCAAGTGTAACCTCAGGCTTTACAGCAACCTCTGCTGTGAATACGAAATCCTTGCCCTTGCCCATCTCTGTTACGTCAATAACTGGCTGTGATGCGATCTCAAGCTCTGAAGCTACAGCCTCTTTTGGATAATACTCGTTGATCATTGCATTTGCAGCATCCTCATAGAATACTTCTGGGCCATACATCTTCTCGATGAATGCCATTGGCACCTTGCCCTTACGGAAGCCAGGAACATTGAATCTGTTCTTTGTCTTGTTGTAAGCTGCTGTCATTGCCTTGTCAAAATCTGCTGCAGGTACTGTGATTGTAAGCTTTGCCATGCTGTGCTCAAGCTTTTCTACTGTGAAACTCATCTTTTTATTTCCTCCTTGAAATGTGCAAATGGTGCCTTAAGCCCTACAATTAAGGCACTCAGATAGCATCCATTTATCTTTTTCTTGTTTATATGTGTGGACAAAGTCCACATCAATCATCGATTATATCATAATGTGCAAATGATTGTCCAGTCCATTATACTATTATTATAATAGAAAGTTTTCACGACACAAAAGACCTGATGTATGGATCATACACCAGGTCTTCTTTTTGTTCGTAGATCTAACGGAGATTATAAGCCAGGCTTATCTTCCTGACATCTGCTCTTCCTGTCTCTTGATCATCTGACGAACCATCTCGCCACCGATTGAACCTGACTGAGCTGATGTTAAATCTCCATTGTAGCCATCCTTAAGATCAACACCGATCTCCTTGGCTACCTCCATCTTGAACTTGTTCATAGCACTCTTTGCCTCTGGAACACTTGTCTTGTTAGAGTTTGAACTTGCCATAACCCTGTACCTCCATATTGAAAATAATTATTTAAGACTTTCGTCTTGTTAGTATTATTAACAATATGGCTTATGTTATAATGGCAATTTCTGTTATATGCCATGAACTTTTTTATCTGAAAATCACTTTTCTCTTAATACTTCATTGGCTCCTCTTCGCCATTCATGACTCTGAGTGCGCCCTGAGCAAGTGCAAGGAGCTCATCCTCTCCTGCATATACTGTAAATGGAGCGATAAATCCTGCTCTCTTCTCAAGTTCTTCACATGTGTGCTTTGAATATGCGATTCCACCTGTGAGGATGATCTGATCAACCTTTCCTCTGAGAACTGTTGCCATACCACCTATATCCTTGGCAACCTGCTGATAGAATGCGTCCTGAACAAGCTTTGCATGCTCATCGCCCTCATTGACAAGCTTCTCAAGATCTCTTGCATCGTTGCTTCCGATGTAAGCGTTGAAGCCTCCCTTTCCAACGAGCTTCTTCATAACCTCAGCCTGTGTATACTCGCCTGAGAAACACATCTTTACAAGTGCTCCTGAAGGAACGCCGCCTGCTCTCTCTGGTGAGAATGCACCGTCACCGTCAAGTGCGTTGTATACATCTACTACCTTACCGTGATCATGTGCACCAACTGATACACCGCCACCCATATGTACTACGATGAGGTTCAGGTCTGTGTACTTCTTGCCAACTTCCTTTGCATATCTCTTGGCTACTGCCTTCTGGTTGAGTGCGTGGAACACACTTATTCTTGGAAGCTCAGGTACTCCTGAAAGTCTTGATGATGGCATAAGCTCATCAACAACGACTGGATCTACAATGTACGAAGGAACTCCGAGCTCATCACCGATCTCTCTTGCAAGGATACCGCCAAGGTTTGATGCATGCTGACCCTGCTTACCGATCTTAAGATCCTCAAGAAGGTCATCGCTTACTGCGTATGTACCGCCTGGGATTGGCTTGAGCATTCCGCCACGTCCTACACATACATCAAGTGTCTTGATGTCAAAGTTCTTCTCAGCAAGGACATCAAGAATAACCTTCTTTCTGAAGTCCTTCTGATCTACTATCATATTGAAGCCTGCAAGCTCCTCTGTTGTATGTCTGAGTGTCTCCTCAAACAGAAGTGTCTCATCCTCGAACACACCGATCTTTGTCGATGTTGAACCTGGGTTTATTATAAGAATCTTGTATGACATTTTTTAAACCTCCAAATGTTTTTTATGTATGGCTTATTTGTTTGCCTTAAGTGACTCTGCAACAACTGCTGCAAGTGCTATTGAGTTGAGCTTAACCTCAAATGTATCTGATCTTGATGTAAGGATTACAGGAGCATCTGTACCTGTTATGATACATCCGTTCTTACACTGTGTTGTATGAACAAGTGTCTTGTATACAAGGTTACCTGCATGTATATCTGGGAACAGAAGGATATCTGCATCTCCAACGATCTTTCTGTCTGTAGCTCCCTTATGGATAGCTGCCTCTGGCTCGATTGCAAGATCCATTGAAAGAGGTCCGTCAACGATACAGCCTGTGATCTCACCGTTCTCGTTCATCTTTGTGAGCTCAGCAGCCTCTACTGTTACAGGCATCTTAGGATTTACAACCTCTACTGCTGCAAGTGGAGCAACCTTTGGACAAGGTATTCCGCACGCATGAGCAACCTCTACAGAGTTCTCTATGATCGACTTCTTCTCCTCAAGTGAAGGATAAGTCATGAACGCAACATCTGTAAGGTACAGGAGTCTGTCAATACCAGGGATCTCAAATACACATACATGTGAAAGTGGCTTACCATTTCTGAGACCAACCTCTTTGTTGAGGACACTCTTCAGGAAATCCTTTGTTGAGAGAAGTCCCTTCATATACATGTCAGCCTTATGATCATGAACAAGTTTCACTGCCTTAAGTGAAGCCTCAATATCATCCGGCTCATTTATGATCTCATAACCTGTAAGATCCATACCTATCTGATCTGCGATCTCTCTGATCTTAGCCTCGTCACCTACAAGTATAGCGTCTGCGATTCCCTTCTCCTTTGCAGCCTTTACAGCCTCAAGAATAGGCGCATCCTGTGCTACTGCAACTGAAACTGTCTTTCTGCTGCACTGTGAAACCTTTGCCAATAAATCATCAAAACTTTTACTCATCTTTCGCACCTCACGTGATATTTATTATTTATACAAATCCATTTTGTATGTTATCACTTATAAATCTAAAGGTCAACCACATTGTCCCATGTTATTATTACTGTCATTTTGATTCTCCGGTAAATTTTTTCCTGTAAAATACGATTCCCGCAACCGAAACTACGGCCATACACATAAGCATGATGATCAGTGCAACAGGATTCCGGTCGCCGGTGTCTGGCGTGTCGGGCGAGTCAGGTGTGTCGGTTGATGGATGTTCTGCTATTTTCTGATTTGCTATGATCACCGGATCATCCATAGTATATTCATTTTTTGATGTGTCTATCTGGATTTTTTTGTCTGTCTTTTCGTAGCCTTCCGGGGCTTTCAGTTCCTCTATGCTGTACTCGCCTCCGGCAAGTCCGTAGAACACAGCCTGTCCATTTTCTCCCGATTCAGCTTTTGCGATCAGAGCGCCACGGTCATCATATATGCCAAACACGGCCCCGGCAAGCGGACTGCCAGCCTCCTGATCCGTCTTGAGTATATGCACCATGCCATAGTGATTTTTTACATTTATCACCGGCTGCTCACCTGCACCCTCCAGCACGCTCACCGGTATGGAATTTACCCCGGGTTCGGCAATATAGCCCTCGGGAGTTCTGGTCTCCTTTATATAATACTCTCCCGGCTCGAGTCCGGTGAATTCTACACTTCCATCCTTGTCCGTCTTTTTTGTCATGAGTTTTTCCCGATCAGATGCCCTGTACAATGTGAACTCCGCATCCGCAAGAGGTGTCTCCAGAATATCATCCGTCTTGTGAACAATTATGCTTCCACTGATCTTCTCTTTCTTTTTCATATAAACAGTCTGTGAAGCAAGATTTACATCCTCATGTGAGGCAATGACCTCACCTGCATAATCCTCATCCGTAAGCACCTCATAGCAAACAAGAGCCGAACCACTTATGCTGTCAGCCTTGAACCTGAAATTTACATCCACAGTCATCTCCTCTGCATCAGCGGTAAAGCATTTCTCTGCCGCTGATCCATCTAAACCAAGCGGCCTGCCCGACTCCTGTGAGACAATACTTCCGCTCAATTTGTATCTGTGCCCAATATCCAGGCCTTTCATACTCACCGTGTCCGTGATATCGGCAGTTTCTGCATCCGGATCAATGAATTTTGACCCGTCTTCACTGTTCTTTGCCACAGATTCTATCTCCGGCATTCTCTCATCGAGTATGTCCCCGAGATCCAGCACACACTCATCTGAATCTATTTTGAATTTTATCGGTGCTATGTTCTTATACTTCCCCTTATTTGCATCACAGCGAAGCTCTGTCAATGTGTACTCTCCGTACGGCAGTGACCCTCTGGTCTTATCCGGCTTTCCAGCACCAAACCAGATATCATCCTTTGAACTGGAGTATTCACCATTGGCATCCGTCGTTATCTCAGCAGACTGGGTGCCATCGGAGTTCTCGAGGAGGAATTTCACATTTGCGATCGCAGTTCCACCTTCGGCATCCACTTTTTTGAATTTAAAGTCACCCCTTGCTACATGGTTTCCAACCACAAGCTCGTAGCCATTCACCAGCCGCACAGTGTCGCCATCCTGTTCTATTCTGTCCAGATATATTCCATCTGAACTATCCTTTATAATATTGCCATCCTTTGCGCTTTTAAATATTGAATTCACAAGCGTGTACCCTTCCGGGGCTTTTGTCTCCTGAATCGTGATTGTTCCCGTCTGCAAAACTACATCCTCAAGGCCGCACTTACCGCTGTCATCCGTCTTAATCGTCCAGCTCTGATCCGGCTTCTCTGGGAGCTCGTCCACGGAATTATAAAAATTCCTATAATAATTGACTGTGAATTCAGCCCCGGACAAGACAGCATCTCCCTGAGATTTATCCCCAGTCTCCGCATCCTGCTTGTATATGTTCAGATCAATCTTGCCTGAGATCACCTTATCCCAAGTCTCCCAGCTTATTTCAAGCTCCGGGGATGTACTGATCTCCTTGCCATCCACGGACAGGAATTCTCCTTCTTCGTTTATAACGAGCTGTGCCACAGCACTGTTTCTCTCATAGTTGTACGGAGCCCTTTCCTCAAATATCCTGTATGTTCCAAACGGCATATCTGTGATCTCATAGGTTCCAAGTCCGCCATATTCTGACATCACAACTATACCATGTCCATTCTCATCAGTCTCCATCTGAGCCACCAGAGTGCGCAGACTCTGTGTGCCGTTTTTCACTTCCATCTCAATATTGTACAGAGCTTCTCCCACACCTGCCCCGGAATCCCTGTCTGTCTTATGCAGACTGAACTTTCCAAGAACAGGTGTCTCTCCCATCCATTCTATGTCCATAGAAATGCTGCTTGAAGTGACAGTCCCAAATAAAAGCTGCTGGTCATCATCCACCTGAGTTGAGTCAGCAGTGTACACTGTAACCCCGGGCATTCCTTTACCGGACTTTACTGTGCTCGTTCCCTTGTGATCCTTTGCAGCACTGAAAAAGAACCTGTCGCCGCCCATGATCGTCACTTTCCCTGACTTATGTACGGTGAATTCTTTTTCTCCGTTCTTCCTGATATGCAGCCACGTATCCGCCGGTACTGAGATCCTCACACCATTCTCAGCTTCCGCCTTACATCTCATTATCCTGGTCCTTCGTCTCTTCTCACCGGTATTCTTGTCCACATATCCGGTATAATCCTTAAGGCTTATATAATTGCCGTGATTCTCTTTGCTGCCATCATCTATTATCTCTATATCTGCCTGATCACCCCGAAGGATGATCTCATCGCGCTTTGTCTCCGATATATATTTATAGAATTCGTCTATAACGTCAAAATACTGTCCATGTCTTATATAATTCAAAGTCAGTGTCATGATGAGCTGTCTGTGATCCGCAGATACCCCCTTAAACCCAGACCATGCGTATTCACTTCCCGGCCCGTACAGAAACGCTTTCTGAAGCATCCTGTCATTTGTCACGGAAAATGCCACCTTGTCCGTGCTCTTAACTTCATTTTTCTGGTGATCGCCGCAGTATGCCCTGTACTCTACACCGTCCTTATGCACCGTGTAATGCCTCGTGTATGGCATTCCATTGTAAAACACCACATCGCCACTCAGGATGCAGTCCACATCATCATAACTTATCTCATATCCGGCCATAGCCGCAATTCCATCCGTTGAGGTCGCCATAGCCTCTGTATGCCTGTTTTTCTCCCCGGCATACAGTTCGTCAGCACTTGACCTGGTACTGAACCTATGATAAAAAACCACACCGGCCACACATACGGCCAGGAGAACAGCCAGCAGAATCTTATATACATCCAATCTTTTCATAATCTCTTCCTTTCTGTTTGAGTTTCAGCCCATTCATAACCGCATCCGGTGAGAGCCGTCTTCATGAATCTGTTTAGCTGTTTTATGTGCACAAAAAAAGCTTACGTGCATTAAAAAGCACGCAAGCTTCATTGTCAATAGAATGGCACATATTCCTCAACAAAGCGAATTTCCACTGAAAATCACCCGTTTTTTACATGGCCTGTATATTCTGATCTCATTTGTGGTTCGGAATTTAACCCTCTGGATAATTGAGTCTGCTGTCATCTATATCATACAGAACCTGTGACAGGAATTTCTCTGCAAGATAGTTCGCCATACCGAGATTCATATCCAGGTAATTGCCGCACTCTCTTGGATTTGCTCCAGGGATCGGATCATGATAATGTCTTATGAATTCGAACATTGATATCATAAGCTCCACTATATCCTTCGACTCATAATCACCTGCAAGTATGAGATAAAATCCTGTTCTACATCCCATAGGTCCAAAGTATATGACCCTATCCTTATACTCTTCATTATTTCTCAGGAATGTCGCACCGAGATGCTCTATGGCATGAACCTCCGCGGTGTTCATAACCGGCTCATAATTCGGCTTTGTCATCCTTATGTCAAATGTTGTGAGAATCTGATCCCCAGCCTTATCCTTTCTCGACACATAAATGCCCGGATTCAGGAGAAGATGATTTATCTGAAAACTTGCTATCTTATCCATGTCTACTTCACCTCATATCTCTTTATTATCTCTGTCATCATGTTCACACTGTTATCTATAGCCTTTGCCGCAAATGTAGGATAATCCATCTCTGCACTGTCGTCCGCCTTGTCCGATATGGCTCTGACAACAAGGTATGGAACCTTATTCAGCGCTGCAACATGTCCTATGGCCGCACCCTCCATCTCTGCACATCTTCCGCCAAATGTCTCCACAAGCCATTTCTTCTTGTCCTTGCTCCAGATAAACTGATCGCCGCTCACCACTCTTCCAGTGAACACCTTTACGCCTATATTCGCTGCATCTACCGAGTCCTGTGCTATCTTAAGCAGCTCATCGCTGGTCTTGAACACGCTCAGCTCTGTATCAGGGATCACACCCGGCTCATATCCAAGAGCGGATACATCCATATCGTGCTCCACGGTATCCGTAGCCAGAACAATGTCTCCTATATCTATGTCAGCGTCCAGCGATCCGGCTATTCCGGTGTTGATGATGGCTGACACTCCATACATGTCGATCAGCGACTGGGTGCACATGGCCGCATTTACCTTGCCTACACCACACTTTACGACCACAACATCCGTTCCTTCTATCTGTCCTTTGTAGAAGCTCATGCCACACTTGTCTGTGACCTGAAGCCCATCTATCATCTCTTTCAATCTTGCGACTTCCTCATCCATCGCACCTATGATTCCAAGCATCTCCTATACCTCCATTATCCATTGCTACCTGTCAACTATACTACAACATTCGGAATATGTATATCCTCTTCATAAAAGGAACCTGTCTCCTAAAGCTTCTGAACAACGCCCGAAGCTCTCCCATACGCTGTACATATTCGTCCCCGGACACCCCGCCGCCATAGCTTATGCCCTCCATATATGACGCAAGATCCTCAGCCTTAACCGGATCTGTACCATGACAGAAATATTCAAGCTGCTGTCTGTGATTTCCCGCCTTCGAAAAATCATCCGATACAAGTCTTGCATAGTCACACATATACCTGTAGTACGCTATCACATTGCCAGTCTTATCCTTTCTGTGGTATCCCACAAAACGCGCCATCTTTCTCACTGCGATCCGTCCTGCAAACAGGAGTACAGCCAAGGCAATACATCCCGCCAGAGCATATATTATCCACACGGCGTTTCCAAGTGAAAATGCTGTGCCGGTCGTATCTGTTCCGGTATCTCCGCTGTCATCGCCTACAAGCCATCTTCCAAATCTGGACCAGAAATCATCCTGGCTCTCATCCTCGTCCTCACTTGACGGAGGTGTCAGCTCCACAACCTGCCATCTGCCACGTATGAACGCCTCTATCCACGCATGGGCTCCACCGTCGTCCACATCCACCTGAACAACAGCCGTTCTTCCAAGCTCTGATGAACCAGAATAATAATCATCGTAACTGAACTGTTCTTCATCGAGCATTGTTCCGTCAAGGACCTCGGTGTAATCCACGGCATACCCCTCCACATATCTTGTGGGTATTCCCATATATCTCAGGATCAATGCCCCTGCAGTGGCATAATTTGCACACAGACCTTTCTTCGTGGTATCAAGAAAATAATTCACATAATCTTCATCCCTCGGCGTGGCTCCCGGATGCAGTGTGTACGGATAATTCTCCAGGAAGTATATATACACCTTCTGCAGCACATTATCCACACTGTCTTTTTCCGTGATTCCTGCGCTCTCACAGAATCTTCGTATCGAATCCATATTCTCCTCTGGAATCTCAAGATACTTGTCATCCACCGACGACATAACCGGCTCAGCCAGAGCGGATGGACTGTACTCCACACTGTACAATGAATCACCTTCTTTGTAGGAATCCAACGCTTCTATATCAGTGTAGTAAGGGTAATATTTGAGATCACCGACGCCGTCTATGTTCTGTATATCCATTCGTCCTCTGGCATGTCCTTCAGAATCGACCGGTGACGGATAGTCTCCATCCTTATCTCTGTCCCAATGATCCCAGCTATACTCATCACCCACGAATGCTTTCAGATAAATCCGGTCTGTGCTGTATGGCGCAAATGTTATTATCAGATCTGTCTGTCCATCAGTCGTAACATCCGACACGCCTCCGAGCTTTCCGTTCGCCAGGCCTCCGGTATTCGCCGTATTCCTGAGGGATTCAAATCCGTACATGATAAGATTTCCGAGCGGACCTTCGATCTTGTTCTTTGCCGAGCTGTCACGATACCTGTACAGATAAGTCTGCTGCGGCTTGACAAGGATAACCGCACTTCCCACCAATATACATACAGCCGCCACACCGGCCGCAAGCTGCAGGGATGCCCTGTCGCTATGCCTGTAGCTGAATCTTCGCTTCTTCTCATCATATTCAAACGTACTGTCCTTGTCAGTTATACGGAAGTGACCATTTCCCTTAAGGCAGATAACTCCCAAAAGTCCTGTAGATACCATGAACATGTAAATAACATCCGGCTCAAACCTGAAAAACAATGGTAATATAAACACAGGAAGTGAAAACCACACTGCCCAGAACACACTCATATTCGTGTTAAGGAAAATGTTGAGGATTATTATCTCTACACAGCCTATAGCGATGGCTGCCACAGGAACAGTGATCGCCCTGTTGGACAAAGTCTCGGAGAATACCTTAACCTCCTGGGCTCCATAATAATCCGTCACATGATCCAGGAACTCATTTACGATAGCATAAAATCCACTGTTTATATAACGTCTGAGGAGCATGATGAACAGAACAAAAACGACAAGAAATATGACATATCCAACATCTCTCACCCACACCTTGCCTGATTTGAACAGACCACAGAAGTACATGGCCAGCAGCACATACACCAGAAATATAACGGGAACACCGTATGCCATATCTATACACGACAAAAAACCGCACATTGAACCACCTATGATAAGTGTCTCCAGCAGACATTTTGCAGCAATACCTCTGCTGTCTGATCTTTTCCTGCGCAGCAATCTTTTTCTGTAATCTGCACCTTCTCTGCCTCCATCTGTGATCTCCGGATCATTGAGCAGTCTTACGCCTTCACAGAACTCCACCGCTTTTCTGTCTTCAGTTTTCTTTTTTCTGCCAAAGATTCTACTCAATTATGTATCCTTTCACACGATCTCCATATGTAAACACTACATTTCCATCCGCTCTCATATCCCCTGAAACAACTATGATCCTTCTGTCGGAATCCAGATTCTTCTCAAGCATCGATAACCCATAGCCAAAATCTGTGTACGCCTGCTCGTAAAAGATCTTCTCCATCCATTCAGCGAGATCATCCCTGCTGTCTATCGAAGTCCTGACTATATCCCCCTGCGCACCGCTCCAGTAATAGAATGTAAACGGCAGTTGTTCATCCAGCAGACTGACCGCCATGCCATAGGCAGATTTCAGTACATCATTCAATATATGTGTCTCATCATCGGCAAGCTCTACCAGTATCATGAGCTGGCTTGACGACATGCTCTCTCTGTCCTTCACCATCAGCACATCTTTTTTTGCAGACAGCTTCCAGTGTATATTCTGAAGCTTATCCCCCGGCTGATATTCTCTCACATCCACAACCTCAGAGAAATCGTGACCTTTTTTCCGGCTCTCCTCAGCCTCATTCATCCCCTGTGAGACCGCGGTCATATCCGCCTCCACAGCAACCTTTCCGGAAGGAAAAACTTTGTACTCTTTTACCGAGTTGCATTTTCTCTTTATCCTCACAAATCCCAGCCAGTCCGTCACGCATATTCTGTCCGCTTTCACCTCCAGTGCACCTACATACGACTGGGCGATCTGATAATCCACCACATTCGCACTGCGCGAATATGCAGGTATACACAACGTGTGGCTGCCACTTGTATGGAAAAGATCATTTTCCATGCTTATCTCTATCTCTGTGTTCATATTCGGAATAATACTGCTGTTGTCAAGTATCACCGACACCAGAAACGGTGTGTCGACCGTAAGATTCTGCTCCCCACCGCCGAACTTCACAGTCAGATGCCTTGAAAGCACAAAGGCGCATACTATTGACACAACCGGCAGAACTATCATCAATATCATAACTATGAAATTAAAATATGAATGCACAAAAAGAAGGATCAACAGATTTATAACAAACACGAGAATGTATTTGAATACATGCCATGCATACTTCATCCGCTGATCCTCCTTTGCTTATATCTCTTATGTTCTCCGCTCTAAGTTCTCGGAACCTTAACCTGACTTCTCACCTCGTCCAAAGCCTCTGCAACAGTCATCCCATTGGCTCTGGCACGGGCTGCAAGCTTTACTCTGTGTCCCAGCACATCATTAAACACCTCTGCAATATCCCCTGGCACAACATACTCTCTTCCAGAGAGTACCGCCATGGCTCTGCTCATGCGCAGCAGTGCATTTGCACCTCGCGGACTTGCTCCCATCGAGAAGAGATCACTCTCCCTAGTAGCCTCAACAAGAGTGACTATGTAATCAAATATGGAATCATGTACACTCAGAGTCCGCGCCTTGTCCTGAAGACCTATCAGTTCATCCCTCGTCACTATTCTCTCTACACTGTCCATAGGTACAAATTCCTGACCTTTAAGTATCTGCACCGCAGCCTCGTGTGACGGGTATCCCATGGAAAGTCTTACCATGAATCTGTCAAGCTGTGACTCCGGCAGCATCTGTGTTCCCGACGAGCCCACCGGATTCTGGGTTGCCATAACCGTAAAAGGTTGTGGGAGCTCCCTCGTCACCGCATCGACTGTCACATGTTTTTCCTCCATGATCTCAAGAAGTGCCGACTGAGTCTTAGGCGATGTTCGGTTTATCTCATCCGCAAGGAATAGATTACAGAACGCTGAACCCTCTCTGTACTCAAACTCACCGCTTTTCGCATTGTACATGGAAAAACCCATTATATCACTCGGCAGAACATCCGGTGTAAACTGGACTCTGTTATATTTCATATCCAGAGTTCTGGCAAACGCAGTCGCAAGAGTGGTCTTGCCCACGCCTGGGATATCCTCAAGAAGTATATGTCCACCCGCAAGTATGGCGGCATAAACCTTGATTATTATATCCCTCTTTCCTTTTACAACCTTCTCCACCTCATCAACGACACGGTTCTCTATATCTGTCATATGACATCCTTTCTCCTATCTCTGGTTAACTCTCTTAACCTCTGATACGAATTTATCCTGTGGCAGCGGTCTTGAGAAATAGTAACCCTGGATGTAATCCACTCCAAGATTGCTGAACTCCCTGAGAGACTCCTCCGTCTCCACGCCTTCCACTACGATCTTCATGTTCATATCCTTAACCATACTTATGGTGTTCTTGACAACCTTCATCATCTTGTCATCTGTGTCTATATCCGCAAATGTCTTGTCCAGCTTAACTATGGCAAACGGCATGGACGCTATCCTCTTCATATTGGAATAACCCGTTCCAAAATCGTCGAGTGAGAATGCAATACCATCATCTGTGAGACTGTTGATATTGTCCATCATAGTCGTCTGAGCATAGGCAGCCGCAGTCTCAGTAATCTCAAGGTTTATCTGCTCATTGCTGACTCCGTAACGCTCCATCACTGCCCGTACTTCTCCCGACAACTCACTGCTCATGCACTGGATGACCGACAGATTTACCTCGACATATTCCAGTCCAAGATTCTTGAATTTCTCTCCAGATATGAAACGGCACACCTCTTCGAGAACAAACTGCCCTATCTTGTGGATCATTCCATTCTCCTCCGCCGCAGGGATAAATATCTCCGGTGAAATGTATCCATACATGTCATCATGTAATCTCAGAAGTGCCTCAGCACTGTTATATTTTCCAGAATCTATGCTGTATATCGGCTGATAGTAAACCTCAAACCTGTTCTCGGCAAATGCCTTCTCAAGTATCATGTCCATGTCCCGCATCAGATCATATCTTTCCTTGTTATAGATATCTCTGGCATAGAGAACACTGCCTGTATACTCGTGCTCAGCAAGCTCCCCGCCAAACCGCATCACACTGTCAACATCCTCTATATCCTGAGGGCATCTGGTGATGCATATTATCGGCAATAGATTTATAAGCATATCATTATACTTATATCCCTTCTTCAGCTTCTCATTTATCCGCTCCGCAAAATCCTCAGCCTGATCTTTGATACGCTGGTTCATGACACATCTGAACATTCCGTTTCCCAGATAATACCACTCAACATCATATCCGTATGGTCTGCTCCACTCCAAAAAGTCTTCAGAGATCTCCCTGAGCAGCTTATGATATTCCTCAACTCCCAGGATTCCGCGAAGAGTCTTGTCATTCTCCATAGTTATCATAACTATTGTTATATCAAGCTCATTATCCAGAGAATTCCTCACGTCGTCCATGTATCTCGTGATCTTGTTCAGGCCTGTGGCACTGCTTATAACCTGCTCCGGACTCTGTATCAGCAACGCAACGAACAGTAATCCAATCGCATTTGCAAACATCTCAATCGGAATATCCGGATTAAACATCTGAAATACGGCCGCAACGACAACCAATGGAAATATCGCTATGGTTGATACAAACCTTCCTCTTGTAAGCCTCCTGTGGTATCTCGTAACAACCATGAAGCCCAGAAGCATATAGAATATTCCGGCAACATACAGAAATGTCATGAAAAACTCTCTTCTGTACTCTCCCTGTCCGCCTATACTAAATACACACGGAGTGAAAAAATTAGCTCCGAGCATGATCATACACAGCAGCGTTGGAAGCGCCAGTATGAAACTCTTCACTTTACCTCTGAATATATGTATGGCATCTACTATGTTAACCACATATGTAGCATACATAGCAGACGAAATGACATGGAAAAAGAGATATCCCGTATGGAATATGTATTGAGTGATTACATGCCTTTCACCCATATTGTCAAATGCGATGGCGCCTATATCAAACGCTGTGGCAACTATTGCAATGGCCAGCACAAACTGGAACTGCCTGTTTAATTTGCCTCTGGTCATCTTCTTCATGATGACTGAGACCATGATAAGAGTAAACACGCAGAATGCCGCGTAATCAAAGTATAGTACTTTGCTCATATTATCCTCCTATGTACAATTCCTCCACCTATAGAATAATATAACAAATATTTCTATGTCTTTCAACGCATTATATCCGGGCGGTCTGTTATTACTGCATCTACGCCCAGTCTGCACATTCGTCTCATCCAGTGTGGATCATTCACAGTCCACACATATACCGGTATGTGCTTGCGCTTCATTCTCTTCACAAACTCCTTCGTGCAGAGCAGATAATTCGGTGATATAAAATCCGCCTTGCAGCGTCTCATTCTTCTCTCAGGAAAATACTCATTCAATCTGACACCGAGCTTAGCCTTTTCCTTACCAACGAGCAGTCCGGTCTTTATCCTCGGGTCTATGGCCTTCACATTGTACGACACTTTGTCCTTGAAGGATTTTATCGAGAACTCACCGTATCCAAATCTCCCCTTGACAAGATCTATGACACGCCTCTCGTATCCGCTCTCCTTTAATTCTATATCAAGACATATCTTTCCGCTGCAAAGTTCCAGGACTTCGTCAAGTGTGGGAACTCTGTACCCCTCCTTTGATGCAATATCATTGATCCTGTTGTATGTCATATCTCCTATCTTTCTGCCGTCTATAGTTCCATCATGAAATACTATGAGTATATTATCACTGGTTTTCCTCACATCGAACTCCGCCATATCTGCCTTCAGATCTATAGCTATCTGAAACGCCTCAAGTGTATTCTCATGAGGCGCAAGGGCACTCGCTCCTCTGTGTGCTATCACCATAGTCTCTCTATTCATGCAAATATACATCTCCATTCTGATCAATATCTAAATCATATATATCATCTATCGGTATCTCGGTTCTGTCTTCCATAACTATCTTTTTCCCATATACGTCAACATTGCGTATATATCCCGACACATGTTCGTATCTTCCTCCGGCTTTTCTGTCGTCTTTTACAAAATACTCTATACTCACACATTTTTTGTCTGCATTATGCATTATATTCAACAATTTCTGATCAAGAACCATTTTCTGACTCTCATCCAGCTCCAACTTCTCATCGGTGAGCCTTGCAGTCTCCGCTATGGCTGCTCCATGTCCTGTGAGTGCGGCAAATGGGGCAAACTGTGCTGCTCTGTCATGGATAGACATATGCGGATGAACAGAGGACACGTGATGTGGAAGCTGTATTATGTCATCGTAATTATTTTCCATAATCCCCTCCTAAGCCTTGTGACCGCCTATCTGTCCATTCCTCTCTATCGTCGTACCGCCCTCCTCAAGATTCATTCCCTTAAGGACTGCATTTTTGCCAAATTTCTTCTTGAGCTCTATCATCGCTTTCTGCATGCTCTGCTCCCGCTTCATATCCTGCTGCTTTTTCTCCGTCTCTGCTGCCCCGTCTCCAAAATCATCAAACAGACTGAGCTGCCTTGCTGACTGTTTCTCAAGTGCCGCAGTATTCGATATGATATTGTTCGCCGTGACATATATCCTTCTGACATACAATGAAGGATCTACGATCTCTTCAAACAATCCGATCACCGCATCCATGATGACCTGTGTAGATGATGTATACTCTCCAAGATTCACCGTTCCATGGGCACTTTTCGGTATCTTCCTCCCATACATATCTGTCTGTATCTCTCCAGAAAATTTCGCTCCCGCGGCGTTCTTTTTGAGATTATCTATATCATACCCCACGGTTATGACCATCTGATCCGTCTTGACACTCTTATCCACAAGATTCAGCACGAGCAGATCCGTCATCTCCCGGATAATCAGCCTGGCCTTATCATATTCATACGGGCATGACAGCACCTGACCTGAACCTATGCTGTTTCTCTCCGGCTTGTAAGTCTTGATATCTGCAATGGTACAAGGCTCCCAGCCCCAGGCATGATCTATGAGCAGCTCTGCATTTATACCAAATAATCTGTACAACAGATCCTCGTTGTAATACTCATCGTCATGTCCCAGTGAGCATCTGGCGATATCCCCCATTGTATAAAGTCCATGACTCTCAAGTTTTCTCGCATATCCTTTTCCCACTCTCCAGAAATCTGTGAGCGGTCTGTGATTCCACAGTTTCTGTCTGTACGACATTTCATCAAGACTTGCTATCCTGACTCCATCCTTATCCGGGGCTATATGCTTTGCCTCAACATCCATCGCTATCTTACAAAGGTAGAGGTTCGTTCCTATCCCTGCTGTTGCTGTTATACCGGTCTGTGCAAGCACATCCTGTATGATCGTCATGGCAAGATCGTGCGGACTCATCTTATAAATTCCAAGATAATCCGTCACATCCATGAACACCTCATCTATGGAATACACATGCATATCCTCCGGCGCTACATACTTCAGATAGATGTTATATATATCCGTACTGTACTTCATGTAATATGCCATACGTGGCGGAGCGGCTATATACGAAACCGCAAATTCATTATGCTCCGCAAGCTCATTGGAATCGCAGCTCTCCCCGGAAAAGTTTCCACCGGGTGAAAGTGTTCTCCTGCTGGCATTGACCTCCTTAAGCCTCTGCACCACCTCGAACAGTCTCGCCCTTCCAGGTATCCCGTAACTCTTCAGTGACGGGGAAACGGCAAGACATATCGTCTTCTCCGTTCTCGAGGCATCCGCCACCACCAGATTGGTGGTCAGTGGATCAAGTCCGCGCTCAACACATTCAACCGATGCAAAGAAGGATTTCAGATCTATCGCAATATACGTTCTATCTTTCTTATCCCGATCCACAGCCAATCCCCCTGTCACTTCATGTTCAGTCTTAATCTTCTCTTTCCGATGCTTATGTGCCTTGGGTCACATACTATACAGCAGCCGTCTCCGCAGCCTTCCTGCCGGCCCGAGTATGCCCCAACACTTTCCTCGATACGAGTATGTATGCGATTATCATCGCCGTACCTGTTATTATCCACGAGACTATATACACATTCAGAAGCATTCCAAATGAATGGTACTTCGCAAACACCGTATACAGCCATATTATCCTGAATACAACCGAACCGATGACTGTTATGACAGCCGGAAGCATGGATCTTCCAAGACCTCTGAGCGCCGCGGCCGTCATCTCATATGTGCCGGTCATCGCCTCAAGCAGCATTACATGTTTCATTCTTATAAGTGCAAACTTTATAACCTCTGTATCCGTCGTATAGAACCTGACAAGGAAATCTCCCGCCAGCATCATGACACTGCTGAACACTGCCGTAATGAGCATTCCCTCCAGCATCGCTATTCTGAGCGCCTTCCTGCATCTCTCCTTCTCGCCCGCACCATAATTCTGACTCACGAACGTTACGGCAGCCTGGGCATACGCCGATATGACAAAATACGCAAAATATTCAAAATTAAGTCCTGTGGATGAACCTGCCACAGCATCAGATCCAAAGCTGTTGATTCCGCCCTGTATCAATACATTTGACAGTGAGAATACCGCCGTCTGTATCGCTGATGGTGCTCCTATTCTTAGTATCTTTCCCAGACACACTTTATCTATTCGTATATTCTTTATCTCAAGTCTGAGCGGGCCTTCCTCATGCATAAGTATGTACATGACGATCCCCGTGCTGACAACGTTGGATATGACAGTCGCCATTCCAACACCCGCAACGCCAAGCTTGCATACACACACGAAAAACAGATTGAGGATGACATTGAGTACGCCCGACACTATCAGACAGTAGAGCGGACGTCTTGTATCTCCTATAGCTCTCAGAACCGCCGCTCCAAAATTGTAGAGTATGATAAATGGCATACCCACAAAGTATATCCTCAGATACAGCACTGCCTGATCCAACACCTTATCCGGTGTGTCTATCGCCTCAAGTATAGGTCTTGCCACAAACATTCCTGCGACAAGCATCACTATTCCACATATCAGCGCAAACTTCACACTGGTATGTACACATCTGCTTATGGCATCTTTCTTGTTCTGTCCTATATAGTTTGCCACGAGTACATTCACACCAACAGAAAGCCCCACAAATACATTCACAAATAATGCAACAACCGCCGCATTACTTCCGACTGCTGCCAGCGCATCGCTTCCCGCAAATCTTCCCGCCACAGCCACATCTGCCGAGTTAAAAAGCTGCTGCAGTATACTGCTGGCCGCCAGTGGCATGGCAAATATAAGCATCTTGAGTGCCAGAGAACCGTTCAGCATGTCCATCTCGTGTGATCTCTTTCTGACACGGGCATTTCCACCGCTCTCTGCACTCATTGTTCCATCATCTGCATTGATAACATTCTCTCTATCTGTCTGTTCATTCTCTATGTTCATCTCTACGTCCGTCTCTTCTCTGTCAATGTATTTCATCCTGATATCTTCCAGTTACATCCCGCCCTGTCTTTGCTTCGTCTTAACGGGCTCCCTCATATTTCTGAAGGTAGTTAAACAGTGCTCCTATGAGATTCGAATCATTGCCAAACTTGCAGAGTCCAACTCTCATCTCATTATATATAACAGAGAATTTGGATAACTTATCCACATACTTCTTCACGCCCTGAATAAATCTTGGCTCCGCACTTATGCCTCCTCCAAGCAATATGATATCCGGGGCCAGAAGGACATGAATATTCATGCAATGCTTTGCAATATCCAGATACCAGTCCTCAAGCACATTTATGACTGCCTCATCACCGGCAGCCTCCCACTCATATATCATCTCGCCAGTCACATCTTCTTCCTTCATACCTCTTGCCGCCGCTGCATCTCTTCTGAGCGCACCGACTGAAGCCTGCATTGTCCAGATAACATTGTCTGGAAGCTTGGCCTGATTCTTCGTATTCTTGAGATTCGCCTCGAGCGGCACAAGCTGATCTATATTGTCCCTGTTCACATTCTCAAACAGGTATGACATCTCACCGGCAACCATACCTCTGCCGTGAAGTATCTTTCTGTCTATGACGATTCCGCCGCCTACCCCTGTTCCAAACACAAGAACCACGGCGCTGTTGCAATCCTTGGCATTGCCCTGCCAGATCTCAGACAAAGCAGCACATTTTCCGTCGTTCTCAAGGGCGACCCTTAATCCATCGCATCTCTCACTAACCAGTTCACCTATATGAGCCTCGTCAAGATACGGCAGAGCTCCACCGGCGTAACAGATTCCATTGTCCACATCGACCTGTCCCGGAAGTGATATGGCTATTCCCTGAATATCAAATCTTTTCTTGTAATCTTCATATATCCCCTGAAGAATATCCAGGAAAGCATCCAATCCCTGCTGAATATTCTCAAGTCCATGTCCAAATCTTCCCGGAGTCGCAACTTTGCTCTTCTCCTGGATCTCCGCATCTCTGTTCATCACACAGTGCTTTATGAATGTTCCACCTACATCTATAACAAGATACATATCTTTTCCTCCATCTAACACTCTCTCCAAGCTAAAAAATAGCAGTCTCAAATGTATATACAGTATATACCATACCATATCGAACATACATTCGAAAACTACTATTTTTATGTTAGCATATTTTTCTATTATCAACAACTACTTTTGTAGCATAACAGCAAGTTGTATATAACTTATGTAGAGTCTCCTATCTGTAATCGCCGGATACATCCAGGTAATCCCGTTTTCCCATAATATAGTCATCATATGCCAGCTCCGGGTCCTTTCCCCTGAATGCTGCACATATTCCGCACATGTCGCAATCCGCAATACATTTGAATGTATCCCTGATATATTGTCTTCTTTCCTCTTCCGTTGAGTTTTCTATCTCAGGTGGTCTCATGGCATCACCTAATGTACCATTCCGGAGTTACTTCTGTACTCCTCATTCAGCTCACGAAGTTCCTTCTCTCCATTTATATATGGCTCATAGAAGGAATCGATCGAGCCTCCACCCAGATTGTCACAGCCATTGCAGAAATCACAGGCTCCACCACACTGGCTGAGTCCCTCCGCTACTATACGCATACGCTCTTCCTTTGTAGTATCCTTGATCAGAATGCTTTTAATCTCCATGGTCACACACACCTCCACGTCAACTGCTATTTATACTTATACTTTTCAAACAGCTCCTCCGGGTAGCTGTCCTCCTGTCCGGAATCTCCCTGCAAACCATCTCGGCGGTTATCCTTGTTTATTCTATTTACGCCAAAGGCCGAAAGCACGATTGAAAATATCGCCCCACCGGCAGTCACAAAGCCTCTCACTATCTTGTTCTTATCCACTTCACTATCTCCTGATCCACATAGCCTAGATCCCATCGCTAAATATCAATCGACTATATTATAACCTCCGTCCGCATCATAATCAACAATGTACTGTATTCCTGCCACACTACTACCTCTCCCATATATAATCCTGTTCCACTATGGCCTTGCCCCATTATGGCGCTTCAGGTAATCATCTCTGATGGCTGCGCAGCTTGCATATACCGTACTGTCCAGCTCCTCCTTGCTCTTTGACTTCCTAACTGCAGATATCGTCTCAGAAATAGCCTGATAATTAAGTGTCACTCCAACGCTGTCGCATTCATAATTTATCGCTCTGTCTGCCCCTATTCCAAATCTTCCTGCTGCCTCTATCGCGTCAATATTTGCCCCGAGGAAAAGGAACTCCCAACCATATTTTTTCTCAGACTTCTCCACCATCTTCTTCACCCTTTTGTAGGTGTAAACTCGGCTGGAATTCTCCATTCCATCAGTAGTGATGATAAACAGAGTCTTTTCCGGTCTGTCTTCCTCCCTTGCATACTTATGAACATTTGCAATGTGGTCGATTGCCCCGCCAATGGCATCGAGAAGCGCAGTACATCCTCTCACATAATACTGCCTGTCGTTCATCGGCTCCACCTTGCCAACAGGGACCCTGTCATAAATGATCTCTGTCCGATCATCAAAAAGCACTGTGGATATGTATGCCTCGCCCTCTTCCGTCCTCTGTTTCTCGATCATGGAATTGAATCCACCTATAGTATCTGCCTCCAGACCTCTCATAGAACCACTTCTGTCCAAAATAAAAACAACTTCTGTTAAACCTTTACGCATAATATTTGTCCTCCTTGTAAT
>CAVCCL010000160.1:22121-24146 GCA_963600665.1 Bifidobacterium catenulatum
GTCGCTGTATCTCCGTGCATTTACTACGGAATCAGCGCCGTCACAACTCGATGTTTTGTTTTATATTTGCATTATACAAAGGAGGGCATAAAAAAAGGTCGCTTCGAAAGCGACCTTGTATACTCTGCTGTATTATGAAATAGCACACGGCAAACCATGTTCCTCCAATTGAATATCCAGCTCGATAATATCGTATATCTCATTCTCTATGAAATACGAGAAAATAATATCTGTTTTATCACAAGGAGATAAAGCATAGCCTGCTCTTGCCAGCAGATCCTTTGCCTCATCCAGATTCAGCCTTGCGCCTATGCATAGGCGCAGCGCCGTCTGTTTATTTGGATGGTAATCCCGGTTATTCTTGATCTTGGAGAACACTTTCTTGCTGACGATCGAGCCATCATACACCTCTTTACTCGTCAGATTCTTTTCGCGGATCAGGTACATCAGATATTCTGAATATGTATCCGATATATGTTTGATCCTCTCATCAAGCTTACTTCCATGGCGCTCACTGAAATAAACTGAAGCATCCTCTTTAACGCAGTAAGCTGGTTCAATATTTCTGCTCTGTCTAAGCCGTGCCGTACTGAATCCAAACCCAATAGGTGCGTACTCGTTATCATTTGCCACATCAACATAATGCCGGTCTATATAGGCCTCCAGATCCGGATAGATCTTCCCGCCAAGCTGTGTTGACCTCTCGTCGAATACGACCAGAAATATGTCCATCTCATTCTCAAAAAGGAAGGCATTTATCTCATCCACCGCAATTCTAAGTCCCGCTTCCTTGGGATACCCAAAGCCCCCGGTCGAGATCAGCGGAAATGCTATCGACCTAAGTCCATTCTCTTTTGCAAGTTTCAGGCTCTTCCGGTAGCAAGAACGAAGCTTTTCCTCCTCCCCGTGTTCTCCATCTATAAACCTCGGACTCACCGCATGGATGATATACCGGGCATTCAGGTCAAATCCCGGAGTTATAAAAGCTCCGCCTTCTGCCACAAAACCAATATGTTCCCTGCGATATTTCAAAAGCTTATCATATCCCGCAGCCTTGTATACTGCTCCATCACAGCCTGTTCCAACGGCTGCCTGGGCATTTGCCGTATTCACAATGGCATCCGTGGCCATCTTCACAATATCATTTCTTACTATCCTTAGTGACATATAATCTCCTTATCTGAAATATGTAGGATCAGCGCCGTACCATGTCTGTACATCGTTCTCCTCCGTGACATTCACTATCCATGCAACACCAAATACATATGCAGCAGTCTTTGTATTCTCAGTTATCACATACTGAATCTGCCATCGACGTCCGGGCAGTGCTTATCCCGAAGCCCCATATCCTGCGCTGTATATTCAGTTATTTTTCCGTCTATGTATATTATTGTTTCCATTATTTCACACAAACTTATGAATTTCTCTATTTCTCTTCAGTATATTATAAATTGTACATTGTTGTCATCAAGTCTTATTCTTATATTTTACCAGGCCGACTATTTTTTCCAAACACTGATTCTTATAAAAAATAAACCGACGTGTACTTGACAAATGACATATCAATATACACATCGGTTTATTTTATATTACTAGCGGATCTCGTCCCCGCTTTTTAGTTCTTTTTTATTTGCATACATGGCCGAATCGGCAACTGAACATATCTGTTCAAAATCCAGATCTGCATCCGGCGTGGCAAAACCAATAGCGCAGCTATAAGGAGTCTTAGCAAGATCCTTGCGTATATGCGCGATCAAGGAAGGAATCTCCTCTTTCGAACAATGCGAACACAAGATCATAAATTCGTCGCCACCAGTTCTATACAGGTGACATCCCTTTGGCAGTATATTCTGGATACAGGACACGATCGTACACAGAGCCGTGTCTCCGGCTGCATGTCCATTGTGATCGTTGATCGTCTTCAGATTATTCAAGTCGATGGAAATGACCGCAGTTAAGCTTTTACTCTCCATCAGATGATCAGCATCCAGATAAAAATACCGGCGATTGAGAGCATGCGTAAGC
>CAVCCL010000160.1:24156-24577 GCA_963600665.1 Bifidobacterium catenulatum
TTGAACTGCTGAGTTGTCAGATACATATAATAAAATGCAATACTCACAGCACCCGTGACATTTATGAGTCCGTCATAATGGAAAAATGCCTCCATGATCACCGCAATCGTGCTCGCCACCGCGATAAAAATTGCGATCAAAGATTCTGAGGTATGCTCGGTCTTGTAAAATTTGTTTGTTAAGATCACTAAAAGTAATAAATAAAATGCTGAAATTATAAAAGTAAAATACCCAAGTGGTCCACGGGCAAATTCATTCTTCTCCGTGTATGAAAAACAGATTCCTGAAAAAAGTGCAGTAGAAACAACCAGCGCATTTAAAACCACCGGCACCGCAATGAGTTTCTTGGCTTTCTGTGACACCCTGTCCCCACAGGAAAGTATGATCACAAAGCATATATTGGTCGGTCTAAGTGCATACC
>CAVCCL010000161.1:0-10935 GCA_963600665.1 Bifidobacterium catenulatum
TACCCATTTATGTCAATAGGGTTTTTCGTCACGTTTTCGGTATATTTTATTACTTTTGCCTATTGTTTTTACTCATATATATACTTGACAAACCAGAAAATTGTAGAACAGCCGCCAAAATCTGTGACATTTTGTACTACAGTAAAAAAACTCTGCTGGCATCGGTATTTTTTATTCCGATATCAGCAGAGTTTTCTATATATTTTCTACATATTCTTCTATATCTAGTTGTTGGCTGCGTTGTCCACACCTATTACTACGACAATGTCTGCACCTGAAATGTCGACATCTGAAGCAACAGATGAGTCAATATCTGATCTGTCAGCAGTTGCCGCTCCGCCCAGGAGACTTACAAGTCCACTCACATCGTATGAATCTGATGTGTAGATAACTGTTGTTGACTGATCTCCGTTGTCGTATGTTCCTATGTCTACTGATGTGTATCCATCCGCTGTGAGTGTTGTCTGCCATGTAGCTGCCACGCCTGACACTCCTGATGCGTTGAGCACTACTACATTTGCACTCTTTGCATTTCCTGCATTTGCATCCTCTGTTGAGCCATCCTGTGAGCTGTCATCCGCTGATGTTTCTGAGCTGTCTGCAGCATCGCCTGAACCTCCAAATGTAGGATCTGACGGATCCGCTTCCTCTGTCACGATGCTTGTCTTATTGCCAGTGTCCGTCGCATCTGATTTCTTGCTCTTGCTGACGGTACGCGCAAGCAGTACGAGCATGACTACTATAGCCACTGCAAGTATGATAACCGCTGCTCTGAGCATTGTATCTAAGAATAATTTCATTACTTTCTTACCCATTATATAGCCTCCATCTCAATATAAATGTATATTCTCATTTGTTAACAAAAACAACTAGAGTATACCAAAGTGCTTTTTTATTTTCAACATTTAATTCGCATGATATACTAGAATTAAATTTTTGTTCACAAATAGCGGAGGTACAGATTTGAAAACAGTGATAATAATTGGCGCCTCGACGGGCATCGGAAGGGCGACAGCCCTGGCGCTTTCAGACAAATATAACAGCATATCCATCACTTCATTCAGACACAAGGAAGAGCTTCTCTCTCTGAGAGACGAACTTACGGCAAAAGGCTGCATCTGTTACTGTGAGACCGGGGACGCCGGGGATATGGAATTCATGGAGAATTTTATACAAAATACCATAGATCATCTCGGCAGCGACATCGATCTCCTCATCAACAATGCGGGAATATCTTACGTGGGGCTTATAAACGATATGACCGCACAGGATTTTGACAGAACGATGAAGTCAAATGTGTACTCGGTATTCAATAGCTGCCGCCTCGTGGTGCCACACATGATTCAGCTCCACAAGGGACACATAATCAATATCTCTTCCGTATGGGGAAATGTCGGTGCGTCTTGTGAGGTCGCATATTCAGCCTCCAAGGGCGCTGTAAATTCCTTCTCAAAGGCTCTTGGAAAGGAGCTTGCTCCAAGCGGTATAACCGTCAACGCCATTGCATTTGGCGCAATTGACACCTCCATGAACGGTCATCTGTCACCAGAGGAACGCCAGATACTGGAGGATGAAATACCTGCAGGAAGAATGGCCACACCTTCTGAAGCGGCAGATTTCATTGTGCACATTGCCGAGTGTGGAGAATACCTGAATGGTCAGGTGATCACATTTGATGGCGCATGGCAATAAGCGCTTTTCATCAAATTTTACAACAGTATAGGCGATTTCGTCCAAATTTCTATTGCTTAATTGTATATATTGCATTAGAATATACTATATATGTTATAGAATCGGGGTTATAAAATGGGATTTGGATTTGGGAAAAAGAAGAAAAATATTTCATCGGGCACAGCTCCCGCCGCAGCCGATATCAAGACTACTCTTGACGAGGACGGCAATGTGGAGATTGTTTCCAAAAACTTCAAGATGAAGCCGACACAAAAGCCGGCGGAGCAGCCATCCAGTGAAGGGGACACTTGGATCTGCTGGGGATGTGGACAGCCTACGGATCAGGATATCTGTCCTGTCTGCGGTAAGAAACGCACAAAGTAACAACACACACGCACACACAAAAGGGGCTGTGAAAAAACTCGATTGAGTTTTTTCACAGCCCCTTTTTTATTTTATTGCAATGCGGTCACTGCGCATCGCTTACATTTATTTTCTCTACACTCTGCTAAAATGTGATTCCAAGAGCATTTATTATGAGTCCCCACGCAAGTCCTGCAGCATACAGCACCACTGCTATCCTTATATTCTCCGCAGGTCTATGCCTGTTCATCCTGAAGAGCACCACAAGGCCTACTCCTGCACTCACCAGAAGTCCTGACATCATGGCACCCGCGCTGAGTATTCCCTGAAGATACAGCTCGGTTATTATGACTGACGCCGCACAGTTAGGAATAAGGCCCACCAGCGCTGCTGCCGCCTCTCCGAGCACTGGCACATCATTGAATATACGGGCTATGGATTCCTCTCCTACGGCCTCTATGATCACATTTATCACAAGTGTGAATATGAATATAAATATCGCGATCTTTGCAGTGTGCACAAGAGCAGATCTGAATATTCCACCCTCGCAGTCGCAGTGTTCCTGTTCGCACACCTCATGGATATTCTTCTCTCCAAAATGTCCGTGGTCGTGACTGTGCTCATGGACATAGTCGTGCACATGTCCCTTTCCTTTCTTCTCTGCAGCATCCTTATACACTATATTCTGTGTGTGTATGGAGCTTTCTACCGCTTTTGCAGTGTCACTGTGCACATGTCCGCCATGGTGTTCGTGTTCATCATGTCCGCCATGTCTGTGGACTGGATCTATCTTCTTTACCTGGACCGGTTTTCTCAGTCTGTCCAGCACAAATCCTACTATATAACCTGTTATTACAGCTATGACTGCCTTTGTCGCAAGGATCTTCACTATTGTCCCCGCGCTTATCGCGTCATTTGACAGCATGATCGGCAGCATCTCGTCCGAGGTTGACATGAACACGGCTATGAGCACGCCCGCCCCTATCACGCCTCCGCTGTACAGGTTGGATGCCATAAGTGAAAATCCGCACTGTGGCACTATTCCCAGCACTCCGCCGAGCAATGGTCCAAGCTTCTCCGCCTTTCCAAGCACATGGGCCTGTCTACCTGCAGTTTTTCTCTCAAGCCATTCCATGACCACATAGGTGACGAGCAGAAACGGGATGAGCTTCACCGTATCAAACAGTGCATCCTTAAATGAATCTATAAGCAATTCCTTCATATTATTAAACACTCCTTCTCAGATCAGCACTCGTAGATATTGTACCCACAATTGTCCTGACTGAATCCAAAATACTCCTCGTTGGTCATATCCCTGAAATAGCTGCATATCACCCTGCATATTCCGTTATGGCAGACAAACAGGACTGAAGACTCGGGATAGGTCTCCCGCGTCTCTATTATCAGATCGTACGTTCTTCTGGCGATATCCATCATGGATTCTCCGCCGGGATATCTGTATGCGAACATCCTTTTGTTGTTCAGGAAATCCCTGTCGTCCCTCTGGACTCCCTCATACACACCGTAATCCTGTTCTATAAGCCGTTCATCCGTAATTACCGGCAAATGCTTTCTCTCCGCCACCGCCCTGGCTGTCTCCTTTGCCCTGGAGAGCGGTGATGCTATTATCACGTCAATAGGGCAGTTATCCAATCTGTCCGCAAGGAGCTGTGCCTGCTGAAGCCCTTTTTCTGTAAGAGGAAAATCCGTCCTGCCACAGACCTTGTTGAGTCTGTTCCACTCTGTCTCTCCGTGTCTTGCAACATATAACTTCATCTGTTCACTCCTTCCAGCCATATTGGGTAACTGCCCTTTTCACCAACTGTGTATTAACTACAAAAATGTCATGTCTTTATAATATTAAGCATTTTTGCAAATTAATCAACTGTTTTCGGCTATTAAAGTGTCTGGAATTATCTTCTATATGCTCATGCTGTCCGAGCTTGAACTGTTGTCTGTGTTCTGTGAGCTGCCATTTGAGCTGTCATTCTGTCCGTTATCTCTGTTACCTCCCGGGGCCTGCATGCCTCCTTTGTCTGATCCTCCTGGTCTCTGCATATCACCATCACCTGAGCCACCGCCCGGGCCCTGCATTCCGCCTGAACCCTCGCTGTATGTAATATCATCCAGTGTAAATGTACTGCTCTGGTCGCCAACAGTCAGAGTGTAGGTCTCACCCTGTTTCATATCTGATGTACTGATGACAACCGAGTTAAATTTCTTGTCTGCCTTGTAGCTGAGCACTTCTTTGCCATCGGAATCGGTGAGTGTAATCGTCTCGCCGGCGTCTATCCACTCGTCAAAGTTGACCAGAGCCGAGCACTGTGTGGACTCGTCTCCAAATCCCTGTGCCATACCAGAACCACCCACAGCCACGATCTCACCGCCTGTTATCGCTGCGTAGATCCCGTAGTCCAAAGCACCGTTACCATTGTCCGAAGGTCCAAGTACATATACGCTGCCTCCTGTTATTCCAAGGTAGCCGTTGGAGTCTATTCCATCACCGTCGGCATTTATGTTTATCGTTCCTCCTGTTATAAGAATATATGCATCATAGTCGGCATCCATGTCCACTCCGCCCATGCCCGGGCCACCTGACATATCGGAGCCGCCCGGCATATCTGAACCGTCTGGCATATCACCGCCACCTGGCTGGCCGCCATTTCCTGGGAGTTCTGGTCTGTCACTGTCTGTTTCTGTCGTCTCAGTCTGTGATGAGTTTGTCTGCGATGAATTTGTCTGCGGCTGACTATCTTCTGAGGACTGTGCGCCACTATCTGATGACTGTGTACTGTCATTTGCGTTCTGTGAACTTTCATCCGGTTTTGCAGGTGGCGTGTTCTTGCCAGCGCTACTTGTATCTGTGTTACTTGTATCTGAACTGTCACTATTCTGGCCACTATCATCCGGTCTTGCCGGTGGCGTATTTGCATCCGCGCTGCTCTGGCCATTTTCATCTGGTTTTGCCGGTGGTGTGTTGCCATCTGCATTGCCGCCTCCGAAACCGCCCTTGTTGTCGTCCGAACCGCTAGAGCTTCCTCCGGCCGCATTAAATCCGTCATCGCTTGACACCACGTCTATATCACCGCCAGTCACAAGGATCTTATGTCCCTCTATGCCCTCATAGCTATTGGATATATCTATGTCGCCACCGGTTATGATCAGCAGTCCTTCTGCATGGATCGCATCATCGCCAACCGATATGTTGATGTCTCCGCCTTCTATATATACATAACCATCCTGCTGGTCATCATTTCCGGCATGTATACCATCCTCATCACAGCTCAGGTTAAATGTTCCGTCCGCAATTCTCACGCTGTCCTTGCCATTCAAACAGTGATCCTGACTGTCTATTGTATAGGTTCCGCCTGTGACCACCAGATCATCCTTGGACACGATTCCATGTCCGGTGGTGTCCTTGACCGTAAGGCTTCCACTACCGTTAAGTGTGAGATCACATTTGGCAAATATCACAGCGTCCACATTGTTATCATCCGTCTGAACATAGTCTCCTGACACAGTAAGACTGTTCTCTGTGCTCTCTGCCAATGTCACAAATACCTTGTCGGCGTTCTTTGCATATATGGCCGCATAGTCTGCAGCCGTGATCGATACTCCGTCAAGTACAAGCTGTACCTTATCGTCATCGCCCGCATCCACGACTATTGTTCCATCGGAGAGTGTTCCTGACAGGACATATACCCCCGCCGACTTGATGGTAACCACGCCATCTTCAATCTGAACATCTGAGCTGCCACATGTGGCTGTCTTTCCCGACAGTGTTATCTTCACTGCCTCGCTCTCATCGTACGTACCAGCCAGATCCCGCTTCGTGAACATATCAGTTATATCTATATCCGCATCGCTCATGGCTTCGTCTATGGCCGCCTGCATTTCCTCTACAGTCATCTCTGTCTTTGTACTGGTACTCTCTGCATCTGCACTGCCATTTTTGCTTTCTTTATCAGCGTCCGTCTCTGTACTCACATCACTTGTCACCTCAGTACCTGAAGTTGAACTTGTGCTCTGATTGTTTGAACATCCGGCAAGCATCGCCATGCACATGGCCGCTGTCATGCCTATCGCCAGACATTTGCGGATCCCCGCTCTATATCTCATATATTTATTCTTCCTCATACGATCATCTCCTTACTAAAGCATTTGCCTTGCAGGCTGACTTCTACAGTGTCATGTCTCCTGTATCTACCTGTGTCAGCATGATCTCAAGGTTGCCATTTCTCACCCTGAGCTTATCTATCATATCCTTCTGGTTTATATCCTTCTTAAGCTTCACCACATATGTAAGCTTGAACAGACTTCCCATGTTGGTCGTCTTCACATTTGTCAGTCTGTAGCTGTCTGTACAGTCGGCAAGTATCTCATCAAATGCCTCTGTATAGTCGAGATTCTCTGGCACGGTGATCTTCAGGGTTCTCTCTTCTTCATCCCTTCCGCCGCCAAATCCCGTAAGGCTGCAAATGAACATCGCTCCGCCAAGTATGACGGCAAATAATACTGCATATCCGATAAATCCCATTCCGGTCACAAGTCCTGCTCCCATCGCAAGGAATATGGCACATATCTCCTTTGCCGATCCCGGAACCGATCTGAACCTTACAAGGCTGAACGCACCTGCCACAGCGACACCCGCGCCAACATTGCCATTTACCATCATGATCACCACGCACACGACCGCAGGGATGAGTGCCAGTGTCACCAGAAAGCTCTGGGTATATTTGCTTCTGAATGCGTATACCACCGCAAGGAATACGCCTATTACAAGGGATACCGCTATGCAGATCAGAAACTCCTGCACCGTTATCGTTGTCGCCGTCCCAAATACACTGTCAAATAATCCTGTCATCTTCTATATCCTCCTGATAATGTTTGATATTATACTTGTTTACATAATTTTTTATATTTTAAGTTTATATTGTTCCTATTTAATCTTATATGTCTTCGCTGATTTCAATTTTATGTCAACCAACCATCTGTTTGTACGCCTCTCCGTATTTGGAAAATGACGTCTTGTATGCTCCATACTTTGTCAACAGATGTGACAGCCACAGCGGGAAGCCCCCCGCCATCTTGATCTCCATGAGAACCTTGTATTCCGGTATGACCTTGTGTCCATACGGTTCCTTCTGAAGTGTCAGCTCATCGTTCTGCCACAGTATATTGTAGTCAAATGTGATCCTGAGCTCCGGATCATCTATTCCTTTATAAGAATCCCGCTCATACGAGAGAACCACCGCAGGCTCCAGATCTTTGTACACCTGCATGAAATAATCGATCTCTCTGCCTATCTGACAATCCTCGTGCAGCGGCTGTCCGCCCACCAGATAGTCCATAGCCTCCTGCTCCGGCACCTCAAGCCTTCTCTTATATACAACGGATTTGTATTTTTTCTTGAGTTCAATAAAAACCTCTGAATCGTCATCCGGGACTCCATAGCTTCTGAGCCTGAGTTTCTCTTTGTAAACCGGCTTTTCTATGGAGTCTCTGATGAGCCTGTGGGAAGGAGTATCGAAATATATGTTAATGATCTGGCTGTGTGCAAACCTGTCCGGCTGCATATACCTTATCATTTCGCTCATTATCTGTTCGTACTGTTCTCTGTCTAACATGTACTTAAGTTCGTATCTTTTAAATGTATTGTCTGCCATAAGCATCATCCTTTCTGTCTTATCTCCTCTTGATGATGCTATAATAACCTGCCAAACTTAAACGAACTTTAAATATAAAAATTTGTCTCTGGTGACTCCTGTTGGTGTGTATTCTCTATGCTGTATATCCAATCGGTAGTGCCGGCGACCGAGCTTTGACGCTTCTGTGCCGCCGCAGAGAGCATAACGCCCTTATCGTGCTTGGCGCGGCGTGCACGATGGAAGCAAAGTCAAAGTGAGGGTAGACAAACGTGATTGGATATACAACATAGAGATTACACCAACAGGAGTCACCAGAGACAACCACAACGCAAAAACGCCCATCTGCGGATCACTCCACAGATGGACGTCTATAGTCTTATATAATAATCTTATGTCTAGTTGATTTGAAGATGTGGCTTCCGCCTATTGCTTAGGATTAGCAAACACCCTGAGCAAGCATAGCATCAACAACCTTCTCGAAGCCGGCAATGTTAGCACCTGCAACATAGTCGCCCTCTACACCATAACGCTTTGCAGCGTCGCTGATGTTAGCGTAGATTGTCTCCATGATTCCCTTGAGCTTGCCATCAACCTCTTCGAATGTCCATGAAAGTCTCTCGCTGTTCTGGCTCATCTCAAGAGCTGATGTAGCAACACCACCTGCATTTGCAGCCTTACCACCAACGAAGAGAACACCGTTCTCCTGGAGGTACTTAGTAGCCTCAAGAGTTGTAGGCATGTTAGCACCCTCTGTTACTGAGATAACGCCGTTTGCAACAAGCATCTTAGCGTCGTCAAGGTTAAGCTCGTTCTGTGTAGCACATGGAAGAGCAAGGTCACACTTGATTGACCATACACCGTGATCATTTGCATCCTTCTTTACATGGTACTCGGCTGATGGTCTGGCAGCAGCGTAAGCATCAAGACGTGCTCTCTTAACTTCCTTAACTTCCTTAAGAAGCTCAACATCGATTCCCTCTGGATCGTAGATCCAACCTGTAGAATCTGAACATGTAACACACTTAGCACCTAACTGATGAGCCTTCTCGATTGCGTAGATTGCAACGTTACCAGCACCTGATACTGCGCAAGTCTTGCCTGCGATATCAATGTCATGATCCTTGAGAAGTGCATTTGTAAGGTAAAGTAATCCGTAACCTGTAGCCTGTGTACGAGCAAGTGATCCACCATATGTAAGACCCTTACCTGTGAGAACTCCCTCGAATGATCCGCGGATTCTCTTGTACTGACCGAACATGTAACCGATCTCTCTAGCGCCTGTTCCGATATCTCCAGCCGGAACATCGACATCAGCACCGATATACTTTGAAAGCTCTGTCATAAAGCTCTGGCAGAATGCCATGATCTCTCTGTCTGACTTACCCTTAGGGTCGAAGTCTGAACCACCCTTACCACCACCGATTGGAAGTGTTGTAAGTGAGTTCTTGAAAATCTGCTCGAAACCAAGGAACTTGATGATACCAAGGTTTACTGATGGGTGAAGTCTGAGACCTCCCTTGTATGGTCCAATGGCATTGTTGAACTGTACACGGAAACCTCTGTTGACCTGTACCTGTCCGTTGTCATCTACCCATGGTACTCTGAACATGAGCTGTCTATCTGGCTCTGTGATTCTCTCAAGGATAGCGTTCTTTCTGTAAAGCTCCTCATTTGCATCGATGCAAGGTCTGAGTGAATCAAGAACCTCTGTTACTGCCTGTAAGAACTCAGGCTGATCTGCATTCTTCTTCTGTACTATCTCGAGTACTTCATCAACATATGACATAGTAAAAATCCTCCTAAACTGATTATATATCGTGACCTGTTAATTATTTCCTGACCACGTTCCCTATTATAGTATAGGAAATTAAGATTGTAAAGTAAAAACTTGCGAAATCTAAGTATTTTTTTGATTTTGCTTAATTTTCCCCTGTTTTTATCAATTACGCTTATTATTTATAAACATTTCTCTTGATTTTGACAGTTTCAATAGCATTAGAATCCGGAGTCTTTTTCTCTCAGGCTTCGCTTTTACTTCTTATCCTCATCGTGGTGAAGATCATTCTTCCAGTATCTGCATCTGTGCTTTACATTTGTGGAAAATACGATCTGAGTCTTGGTCTTGCCAAATCTCTGAAGCTCTCCAACAAAATGATCAAGGTCTGCTGTGGTCTTGAAACGCACCTCAATGAGCATTGAGTAATCACCTGTCACACAGTTGCACTCCACAACGTTCAACACACTATCTATATAAGGATAGAACTCCGCCTTCTGCTCCGGCGAAACCTCCAGATTGATAAATGCCTTGATATAATGACCCATGGCCTCCGGATTCAGCTTGGTTGTAAATCCCTCGAGCACGCCCTCGGCAAGCATTCTGTCTATTCTTGTTCCAACTGCTGTAGGTGACATGGACACCTCAGCGCCTATATCCTTGAGTGATACACGTGCATTGTCCTGAAGCATGGCAAGTATCTTCTCATCCACCTCGTCCAGTCTGTAGTATATCATTTCTTTCTTTTCCATAAGATATGTTCTCCTTCTCACTTTCTCAGGCAATCACAAAACGCCTCATTCAAAATCCTGTTTTACAATTTCACAATTGCCTATTTTTAATAACTTAAGGCAAACACGGTCTGAGGTTTAACTTGTGTTTCACAATCATATGACCGCATTTACTTAAGATTATAAACGTATGGTGTCATTATATACCTTACTCTGCGCAAATGACAACCTGATTTTTATGTATATTTATCGTCATACACTGCCAGCTTATTACTCCTGATCATTCAGCAATTCAGCGCTATAATTATCCTCAAGCCAGTGCGCCACCCCGTCATCGTCATTTGATGCTATAACAGATGTGGCATACCTTTTAAGCTGTTCGTCAGCATTTTGCACTGCGTAGCTTTCGTCAGCAAGTTCAAACATATCTATATCATTCCTGCCGTCTCCAAATGCGATCACCCTTTCACATCCCAGAAGTTCCTGCAACTGTCTTATGGCATTTGCCTTGGATGCCGCAAGCGGCATGATCTCCAGCCATTGTTCATCCGTATAAATATCCTTCTGGTATACACAGTGGAATGTTTCTTTATACTTATCGTACATTGGTTTTAACTTTTCCGGGCTGTCGATGCAGGTAATATAAAAAATATTTCCGGCTTTCAGGTTCTCGGCAGACTTTACGATGTTTGTCCTGACATCCCCCTGCCTGCTGAGCAGGAATTTCTTCATACCATGTGTGCACAGC
>CAVCCL010000162.1:0-2187 GCA_963600665.1 Bifidobacterium catenulatum
CGGTGGCACTTTTGTTTGTGTTCGTCCTTAAACTTGGAATTGCAGGAGTTTTCCTTGCAGTCATAGTTGATGAGATAGTGAGATCGTTTATCAATCTCGGGAAATATTTGAGGATAGTGAAGAACTGGGGAAGTACGGACTGGGATGAGGAGGCTGAAAGTCTTATATGAAAGGGGACTATGATTTGATTTTAGAAACTAATAGATTAATATTGCGTCACTGGCAGGATAGTGATGTAGATATATTATTTGAATATGCAAGTGACCCTGATGTGGGTCCCATAGCGGGCTGGCCTGTACATGAGAACAGAGAGTACAGCCTGGATGTGATACATAATGTACTTAATGGACCTGAATGCTATGCTGTGTGTATAAAAGACAGCGGCCTGGTAGTTGGTGCAATCGAGTTGATTCTCAATGGCAGAACAGACATGACAGATCGCGATGATGAATGTGAGCTTGGGTACTGGATAGGAAAGCCGCACTGGGGTAACGAATACGCACCGGAGGCAGCCAGGAGACTTATAGAACACGGATTCCTTGATCTGGGCATGAGAACAATATGGTGCGGTTACTACGACGGAAATGACAAGTCCCGCATAGTACAGGAAAAGCTTGGATTTGTATTTCATCATACCGATGACGAAGTGGATGTGCCGCTTCTGAACGAAGTTAGGATAGGACATACGAATATTCTGACGAGAAAACGCTGGTTGTCCGGGAAGATGAAGAAAGCTCTGTATGATCAGTTGGCCAGGGATTACTGCTGTGATGCGGTCAACATATATTCCGGCAGCAATATATTCTCTGAATACAGACAGATAGCAGGACAGAGACGGTTCAAAGGACAGGAAAAGTGCCCGCTCAAAATCGCTGTGGTAAATGGCAAGTTGTTATTTACCGGTCGGAGAGAGATTGTAGATGAATGCAGAAAACGATATGAGAACACGTCTGGCAAATGGTTCATGGATATAGAGAAATTTCGTGAACTTGACAGTATTCTTTCCAGATACGGATGCAAATTGAAGTCAGCTCATCCATTTTATCTTCCAACGGAACTGATCGGCCAGACTTGTAGAGAAGATACTACAGATATGCCAGCCTCTTCGAAGATTAAAGAAGATTTTGATATTGTCAGGTATAATGGTGATGATATCCTGCAATTCAAGGGTGACGACAGGTGGGATGAAGCGTTCTGCTTCGATGATAACACTCCTGATGTACTTGCGGTGGCGGCTGTATCGGAAGATGAGATCATAGGTATGGCGGGAGCAAGTGCTGACAGCGATAGCTTCTGGCAGATCGGTATAAATGTTGTTCAGGATGCCGAAGGAAGACATGTGGGAACCACACTGGTATCTGAGCTTACCATGGATATACTCCGATGTGGCAAGATACCATATTATGGCACAGGAATGTCACATATAGCATCACAGAGAGTAGCAGCGGCGGCAGGATATGATGTATTCTGGTTTGAACTGCTGGCGGAGTATTGATAGGCAGGCAAAAGAATTATTGACACATTTCCATGTTAATGATAAAATAAACACATCTAAGAGGTCAAATGCTATGACGAGGAGGAGTACATACATCCCCCGATCTACAGAGAGAAGATGGTGGTGAGAATCTTCATCAGGAGTGTGTGGAAGGTAGCCTTCGAGCAGTGAACTGAAAGGAAACAATGATTATTATCATATATTGTTTTTGAGTAGGCTTCAACGGTTTTCCCCGTTACAGGAATAAGATATTATACAGTATCTGATGAGAGCAGACATTAGTCTGAATTTAGGTGGTACCACGGATATGAATTTATTCGCCCTAAGCGTATATTACATACGCTTAGGGCTTTTTTATTGACAAGGAGGAGGTATAAGGATATGGAGATCAATGGAGCAAAGATGTTTGTAAAAGCGTTGCAGGAAGAGGGAGTAGATACTCTGTTCGCATACCCTGGAGGAACAGCTATAGATCTGTTCAACGCACTGTATGATGCAGAAGGTATCGATATGATCCTTCCAAGACATGAGCAGGCGCTTGTTCATGCAGCAGATGGATATGCACGTTCAACAGGAAGAGTCGGAGTATGTCTGGTTACAAGTGGACCGGGTGCGACAAACCTTGTAACAGGTATCGCAACAGCCAACTATGACAGTGTGCCACTTGTATGCTTTACAGGCCAGGTTCCAAC
>CAVCCL010000163.1:0-12847 GCA_963600665.1 Bifidobacterium catenulatum
ATTCATTACATCCTGCCCGCCAAGGAATACACTGAGCAACCGTTCCAGCTCCCCTATTGACATATCTCCCTGACTCCAGTTAGTCTCGGAATAATCTGTTCCAAGAACATCCTTATCTATAGATATATACAGAGGAATATCTGATCTTATAAGTTTAAGCCTATCCTCTGGCACTCCTCCATGCAGATCCTCATCAGAAAATGTCAACAGCCTTCCACTTGAAATATCCCGGCCAATATCGTATGAACCACCGTCCCCAGCACTTTGCACATCCTGTTTTTCTCTATAACTGCCGGCAACCATCTCTATGTCCTTCTCCGGCGGTCCAACAATCACGAGCTGCCTCAGATTTTCATTCTGACCGAGCGCAAGTCTTGCCCAGTCGCCACAGCTCATCATTCCGGAAACCATCGGGATCTGCATATCCGTGTGGTGGTCATACATGATAAGTCCAAATGGCTCATCTATATGATCCGTTATTATCTTCGTTATATAATGATAATTTCCAGAGTCAATATAATGGATTCCGTGAACTCCATATGGTTTTATCCTGTCCCATATCCTGTTGTACGCCTCTTTCGAGCAATACATATCCGTCTCTTCTATATCCGAGCAGTCAATATATCTGAACCTGTCTATATCCTTTATATACTCGTCACAGTATACATGTGTAAAGTCCAGGATCAGATTCTCGTTTTTCGCCCTGCTGTCACCCATATCCACACTCCTAAATAATTCATATATAGCAAATTTCACAACGATGCGAACATAACCAATGAATAATAAAAAACGATCTTAATACAAAAATCGCCCGACTGTATTCTAACACAACCGGGCGATTTTAAGCACTATTTGTCTTTCTTTTTCCTTATGTGGATCTCTGGTATCGCCACCGTGTCATACGTCACGGATGAATCGTCATCGCCCACATTATCCTCATTGTCATCATGACTCTTTGTATTCACCTCAGGGATCGCCAGGTTGTCAAATGACATATTAAACTTGTGATGGTCTTTACGTCTTTCTTTATTCTTGTCTCTCATAGTTATACCCCCTGTTTTGTTGAACATCAAAGTATGTTAATAAAGAATGTTATTACTAAACTGTTCAGGAAATCCGCAAACAAACTTCCTATAAGTGGTATGATCAGATATGCCTTTACCGATGGAACATATCGGTCACATATAGCCTGCATGTTCGCCATGGCATTTGGCGTTGCTCCCATTCCAAATCCGCATGTTCCAGCGGACAGAACCGCCGCGTCATAGTCTCTGCCCATAACGTTGAACACGACAAAGTATGTGAACAATATCATGAGTATGAGCTGCGCCGAGAGCAGTATGATAAGTGGAAGCGCAAGCTCCGCAAGCTGCCACAGCTTCAGGGTTATCATCGCCATTCCAAGGAACAGCGACAGACAAATACCACCGAGGTTGTTGATCTCACCCATATAAATATCAAACTTGCCAGAATACTCCCCGATATTTCTGATGACCGCAGCAGCGATCATAGCACCGATATATATAGGAAATGTAAGTCCTGTCTTGGTGAGAAGCTCTGATATGATGGTTCCGATTCCAACCGCTATGATGAGCTGGAACACTGCTGCCGCATACATATTTGTATGACGCTCATGCTTCTTCTCGTCCTCGACCAGAATACTGTCATCCTCTGCAACCGCTGTGTCCAGAAGATTTCTCTTCTCTATAAGTCTCCTGCCGATAGGGCCGCCTATAAGGCTTCCTGCAATAAGTCCAAATGTAGCCGCCGCCGTACATATGGTGGTTGCACCCTGAACGTCAAAATCCTCAAGAACCGGGCCAAATGCTCCGGCGGTTCCATGTCCTCCGACCATAGGAATCGAACCTGTACACAGTCCGACCAGCGGATCAAGGTGAAGTACCTTTGAAACTCCAAGTGCCAGGAAGTTCTGTGCCACTATGAGCACTACGACCAGACCGAGGAATATAAACAGTGACTTTCCACCACTCTTTAACACTTTAAGATTTGCCTGGAATCCAACTGATGTGAAGAAGAATACCATGCACACCTCTCTCAGCGTATCGTCAAATGTAAACTCTGCTATACCGAGACTGTAGCACACACAGGTCAGCACTGCGAACAGCAGACCGCCTATGACCGGAGCCGGTATACAGAATTTCTCAAGGAAATTTATCTTTTTCTTTAAAAACTGTCCCAATATAAGTACCAGAACCGACACAGCCAGCGTCTGGTACATGTCAATCTGTATCTCCATGTAAGACCTCTCTTATCTATATTTTGTACACATGCCGCTTATATCATCAGACAAATATTACTCAGAAGGAATCTCTATTCCCTTTTTCTGATAATAAGCCTTCGCGCCATCGTGAAATGGGATGGTCACGTTCTTCACTGCCTCACTCTCATCTATCTGGAATGTGAGTGCTATTGAATACTGGATATCCTGCGCATGCTCAAAGAGAAGTCCTGTGAGCTCCTCCACTATCTTCTCATCCATATCATCCCTGGCGAGGAGCACTGCCCTGACACCGAGTGTCACAACATCCTGAGTCTGTCCCTCATAGGTTCCCGCCGGTATGGTGTAATCCGTATAGAAACCGTACACGGATTTTAGTCTGTCCCTGCATTTGTCATCTATTCCGATGAGCTTCACATCACATTCCTTCGACAGCTCCTCGATCACCGAGGTCTGTATACCTGCTGTACAAAAGAATGCATCTATCTGTCCTGATTTGAGTTCATTTGCCGCATCCACATAATCGAGATTAACCGTGTCCACAAGGGATTCCACAAGGCCGGTCATCTTAAGTATCTGCTCTGCATTTCTCTGTGTACCGGACTCCTCCTCACCCACAGAGATCTTCTTGCCCTGAAGATCATCCAGGCTGTCTATGCCCGAGTCTGCCCTCACCACGATCTGACACGCCTCAGTGTACAGACTGGCAACTGCCGAATAACCTCTGTACCTCTTCTTGTCCGTGGCGCCTGTTCCGTTGTAGGCCGCATCCACCAGATCTGCCTGGGCTATCGCCATGTCCACATATCCATCGGACAGAAGCCTGATATTCGCCGTGGATCCCGCAGTCGCCTTCACCTCAAAATCAAGATCCTCATCCTCCGAGGATGCTATCTGAGCAAATGCGTTGGAGAACGCATAATATCCACCGCCAACTCCCGCAGCTCCCAGCTTCACGGAATCACTGCCGATGCCACACCCGGCAAGGGAAAGTGTCATCAGAATGGCTGTTCCCGCTGCAACCATCCTTTTTATCTTTTTCAGTTTCATTTCATTTGTCCTCCTTACGTGATCTGGCAAAAGATCTTCCACGCTGTTACACCATCAGTGCAAACATCTCATCCAACACGAAATAAAGGGCTTACCGCCCTTTATCATCGTCCACCATATACTTCATATATCATTACTGTCATTTTACAACTTTATGTCACAAAATACTATGGATAATTGTATTATGTATCTATTTTTTTATAACCTTTACACCCTTATCTACATCAATGACGCCACCCTTTGATGTCAGCTTCTTATTCTTCCTGACATCAATTTTAGTCAGCTTATTATATTTGCAGAATAATCTGGCAAGATTCCCGCTCCTGCTCACATTCAGCGTCTTTAAACTATTATTATTGCAATACAGAGTCTTGAGTTTCGGTGTGTTTCCGGTAGACAAAGTCGTGAGCTTATTGTTCGAGCAATCCACTTCATCAACGGCTGTGGCCCCTCCTATAGTCAGAGACTTAAGATTGTTGTTACAAACGTTCAGCTTCTTCAGCTTTTTGTTCTTACTCACATCAAGCCTGGTCATCTTGTTGCCTGAACATACAAGATTTTCAAGCACAGTATTCTTACTTACATTGATATTTGTAAGCTCGTTATTTGAACAGTAAAACCAGTTAAGCTTCGTATTCTTACTGAGATCCAGACTGGTTATCTTGTTGTTCATACAGGAAAATGTCTCCAGTGCCACATTCGCACGGACATCCAGACTTTTCAGTTTGTTATTGTTGCAAAACAGCTTCTTAAGCTTCGTGTTCTTGGACAAATCAAGTGATGTGAGTTTGTTGTACCCACAATCAAGCTTTTCCAGCTTCTTATTCTTGGACAGATCAAGTGATGTGAGATTATTGTATTCACAGTCGAGATATTTGAGATTAGGGAAATACTGAATTCCCTTAAAACTACTGATCTTCCAGTTTCGCGCATTTATCAATTCTGCATTATTTCGCTCTTTCTGTGATAAATAACCATCGCTGTTGGTATCAAAATAATACTTCACGTATAACCTGAACTTGCTATCCGGAAAAGCCTTGCTATTGATCTTAACTCTTGAAGATGATGTTGTCGCTGCGCTTGCGGTTACAATACCATTCCCCCATGCATTTCCCATAGATACTGTCACCATAGCCGCAACGACCCCCGCAATAACCAATCGTTTCAGCCCGGTAACAAATGTACATTTTTTTCTGTCTATCATATCTTTTATCTCCCTTTATGTAGATTTCAGCCTAAAAAATGCACACTAATATTCTATATTAATAAACTTAAAAGTCAACTTGTAAATATTGCTTCATCAGCCTTATCTATCCGTTTTGTCAAAATAGAGTGTTTATAGAGATTTGCCATATACTATAATAGAATGTATGATTATGTTCTACACAGGCTTTTATATTGGAGGCACACTATGAAGAAAATACTCGTGATCGACGACGAAACAGATATATGCAGCATGCTAAAGGATTATCTCCAGATGGAGGGCTATCTGGTGTACACGGCAGGGAATGGCACTGAGGCCTTATCCCTCATGAACATAGGCCCGGATCTCATACTTCTTGACATCAATATGCCTGGCATGGATGGCTACCAGGTGTGTGAACGGATAAGGGAGCATATCCACTGTCCTATCATCTTCCTGTCTGCGAGGGTCGAGGATGCCGACAGGATAAAGGGATTCCGCTCCGGCGGCGACGACTACGTGACCAAGCCATTCAGCATGGACGAGCTTATCGCCCGCATTGAGGCACATCTGCGCCGGGAGGAACGTCGTACGACCTCATCCCATGTATATATGAACGGGCATCTTACCGTTGATTTCGACTCCGGCCAGATGCTGTATGACAACACTGACATCGGTCTGACAAAGACAGAATTCCTTATATGTGAGTTCCTTATCACCCACGCAGGCTGTGTATTTGACAAGGAGCAGATATATGAGAATGTCAGAGGCTTTGACGGGGAGGCTGACGCGTCCATCATCATGGAGCATGTGCGAAGGATAAGAAAAAAGATAAAAAAATTCACTGACACGGAATACATAGAAACTGTATGGGGAGTTGGCTACAAATGGATCTGATCGAAACCCTTATCATAAAAATAAAAAATAAGATAACCAACTCAAGCATCGGCAGGAGTATAACATACACCATGCTCCTGTATCTCATGCTCGGAATGACCGTATACATATTTGTAAGGATACTATGTTCGGGCTGGTATACTGTGATCCTTCAGAGATATGGTCTGGTGTCAGCGTCGGGCGACAGGGTCACCGCAATATACGGAAATATCAAATATCTACTTGGCTTTCTACAACTGATGTCCGACCACAGCGCCATATTCTGGGTATTCCTGGCTGAAATCGTCGGAATCAGACGTTTTGTCAGATCCAGGCTCACTGCAGAGACCGAGGCCGTCCACACCGCTCTGGAATATCTGACCCTCGGGGACCTGAGCCATGAACAGGCATTTACCGGAAGCGATGAGATAGGTGAGCTGGCGGCACAGACAGAAGCTTTGCGCCTGCATCTTCTGGAGGTAAAGCGTGATGAATGGGAACTGCAGAAAGAACAGAAAAGCATCAACTCTGCATTTGCACATGATATGAGAACTCCCCTGACCGTCATGAAGGGATATACCGAATTTCTACTGAGGTTCATCCCGCAGGGCAAACTGTCCCAGGAGGCGGTTCTGGAAAAGCTCCGCACCATACTGGAGCAGCAGGAAAGGCTTCTGGAATTCTCAAAGACCATGTCCGAGATCCAGAATATCGAGATGTGGGAACTCCACTGCACGCCTGTATCCATAGAAAAGCTCTCCGGGGATATTCATAGCATGACTCTTCCACTTCTGAACGATTCACAGTCATCGGATGTCATCGTGGATGACTGCACTCCAGCATCGCTCGCCCTTGACGACTCACTTGTCATGGAGGTATGCGAGAATCTGGTGTCAAATGCCGTGAGATATGCAAGATCACAGGTCACCGTCAGGCTGTCATTTGTGGATGAGCGGCTTATCGTGTATGTGGAAGACGATGGCCCTGGCTTTTCCGCCGGGGGACTCGAGCATGCAGCCACACTGTACTGGACCGAGAGCAGCCAGAAGAGCAGCCATTTCGGTATGGGCCTGTACATGTGCTCAAAGCTATGCGAAAAGCACGGCGGCGTGCTCCGGCATATCAACAAAATAAACGGCGGAGCCATAGTCTCCGCCGAATTTAAAACACATATATCAGAGTGATCTTACCACTCACGCACCTCTGCCTCCAGGCCCCACGCACTGAAAAGTGAGTCCACTGCTTCTTCCACGGTCTGACCGTCAGGGAGTGCCATGTAGCTTCCGCTGACAGTAACTATACCATCACCGCAGTTGCTGAATGCCACCCACAGTGCGCAGCCATCCCCAGCCGGGATCACCCATACCTGATCCTCCACAGGCTCACTTACAACATATGCCTGATCGTACTTTAATATAGAAGATGCCGCCAACGCACTGGCGCCTCCGGCACTGGCTGTCACATAGTTGCCAAATGCCAGGCACGCATTTTTCTCTACACGATCCTTTGCAGTCTCCGACATGGAATCCGCACCGCCAGCCTGTCCCATCAGCATCTGGGCTGCACTTTCCGTGATCTTCACTACTGCGATCTTACCGCTGGTGTCAGCAGTTTTGCCGCTCCAGCCGCTCGCAACATTCATCACTTCATCACTTCCGCCCATCATGTTTATATAGGTTTCATCATTTGCAAGCTCATGCACTGAATCCGTCACGTCAAGCGCGGCCGTCTTAAACCACTCCTCATCAGGAGTGTTGACCTTGAACTGCCCCTGAGTCTCTATACTGGTTTTGGTTTCATTTGCTCCATCTGCTTTATCGCTTATCACCACGGAGGAACAACCCGCAAGTCCCACAAGCGCCGCAAGCATACATACTACTATTCCTGTCTTTTTCATGTTCATTTACCCCTTTTCTCTCGATATCAGCCCATTCAATATGTCTTATTGTATAACGAAACATTCTCCCATATGTTTCTCAAGGATCCATATCCTCGATCTGTCTATATTACAATAACTCCATATATTTACACAACTGTTTAAAACTTAAATAACCTTTTTTCTGCCCGTAGGGTATTTGTAGGGAGTCCTGCAATATAGTGTGTGTATAGCAATGAGATACATGAAACAAAGGAGATTACTATGGATAATTCAATCAGTATAACAGGGCTCACCAAACGCTTTGGAAGCAAGGTTGCTCTGGATCACATCGATCTGGACATTCCCCAGGGAATGTTCGGCCTGCTCGGCCCAAATGGAGCGGGCAAGACAACACTCATGAAGATCATATCGACACTGCTCAAGAAAAATGACGGTGAGGTATCTATCTGCGGCATCCCCGTGGAAAAGACCAGAGACATAAGAAAGATCATCGGCTACCTGCCACAGGATTTTTCCATGTATGCCAACATGACCGCCTATGATGCTCTGGACTATCTGGCAGTGCTGTCCGGGATGAGCAAATCCGACAGGAGGATCAAGGTGCCAGAGACATTGGAAAAGGTCAACCTCCTGGATCAGAAGAAGACCAGAGTCAAATCAATGTCCGGTGGTATGCAGAGAAGGCTTGGCATCGCCCAGGCGATAATCCACGATCCACGCGTTATCATAGTGGACGAACCAACAGCCGGACTCGACCCGGAAGAGCGCGTGAGATTCAGGAACATGCTGTGCGAGATTGCCAGGGGCAGGGTCGTCCTTCTGTCCACGCACATAGTCGGCGACATCGAGGCAACCTGTGAGGAGATCGCTATACTGAATCACGGACATATCATTTTCCGGGGACGCGTTGTGGAGCTTCTGAACATGGTATCAGGCAAGGTGTACACCGCCACAATCTCCACCTCGGAACTGGAATCTGTGAAGGAACGCTACCTTGTAACAGGTATTCTCACATCGGGCAGTCTGACGACCGTCAAGCTCATCGCCGATGAGAAGCCATTTGAATCCGCCACAAGTGCTTCTGCTGATGTGGAGGATGCGTATATGTACATCATGCACGGACAGGAGGCGGTATAATGTTTTTCAATCTATTTACAAAGGAGTGCAGACAGATACTGTCCAGTCTCGTCTTCTACATCTACATAGTACTGTTCGTTCTGTTCATGGCATCACAGATGAACGAGGTCGATGTGGTAAGTATGCCAGAACCGGGGCAGGAGGATTACGGCTACACATACACAACCGATGAAACCGCCATCATGGAAAGCACACTCACGGACCTGTTCATGGACATAGACCACAGCACATTTAACACCTATCCATGGGGCTTTATCAAAACTGTCGTACCGGACGAGGATGATCTGAAGAAGCTCACCGCCATACTTGAGCGGTGCACCGGGTGCAGCATGGATGAACTTGCAGATATCGAATACGAAGCATTTCAGAATTCAGACAGCGAAACTGATCTGGGCTTTACCATTCCGCTGGCGGATGACCTGGACTATGACACATTTCTTGCCGAGATGTCAAAGGTGTGCGCCATCGTGGGGAAGGGAAGCAGCTATGAAAAGTCCAGTTTCGAGTCGAGCACCCGCATGCCTATGACCTATGATCAGGCTATGAAATCGTTCAACGAGATATGCGACATTGACCATGTGACCGACTCATACATGAGACTGTTCTGCGACTATGCCTCCATCATGCTGGGACTCCTCCCTATATTTGTCATGGTCACACGATGCGTCCGGGACAAGCGCTCCCATGTCACGCAGGTGATCTATGCCAAATCCGCATCCTCTGCGAAGATCGTTCTGTCCAGATATCTGTCAAACCTCGTCATGGTGCTTATACCTGTGCTCATACTGGCATTTGCAATGGAGCTTCCATATATATATCAGGCGCACACACTGGGCGTAGTTCCACACTACCTGTCATTCCTGAAGTACACCGTTATCTGGCTAGTTCCGATCACCGCCTGGATCATGGCTCTCTCCTATCTGCTGGCAGAGCTGACAAATGGTGTGATCGCAGTTATCGTGCCAGCTCTATATGTGTTCTTCAGCGACCTTGCAAGCAGCATTCTTGTGGGTAGCTGGGGTCTGAAGCTCATGCCGAGATGGAATACATTCGGCAATGCGGCCTATTTCTTCCAGCACAGAAATGAGCTGTACATCAACAGATTATTTTACGCCGGGCTTGCTGTACTTGCCGTGATCCTCACGATAATCATATACAGCATCAAGAGAAAAGGAGGACTTAGACGTCATGGGAAAAGCAACTGATCAGGCGCATGTCAATAATTTTAATCCTTCTTCATGCAAATACAGCAGGCAGGAAAATTCGACAAAGAATCTGCCTGCCATAGAACGATATTTTGTCAGATACCACTACGCTCCACATCTGGCTATAGCACTTATATTCTGTCTGATATCCCCGGCAGTGATCGGGTACTCGAATCTGGACACCGCACAGGCTGCCAGAGTCATGGAGATGTACTTTTCCATAACCGGGATGCTATTATTCGCCCCTCTGCTCATACCGGAGCAGGACCGCAGTATAAGAGCTCTTATAAGATCAAAGGAGCTGCCCCTCTGGCAGCTCCTTCTGGTTAGACTTGCCACCGCTATACTGGCGGCAACGATCATAGTATTAGTAATTTTATCTATAATAAAAAGTTCCGGTGGAATCATTGCATACGGCAGATTATTTGCCGGCAGCTTTGCTGAGATCATCTTTCTAGGCAGTATAAGCTATCTCATGAGCAGTCTCACCAATCAGTTCATCCTCGGCTACATGGCAGGTTTCATGTATTACGCAGTGAACCTCGGTGCATCTAAGTATCTCGGTCACTTTGCCCTGTTCCAGATGATCCGGGGAACATACGGCTTTATTCCGTGGATGCTGGTTCTGAGCATCGTATTCTTCATCGTTGGCACAATATACAATGAACAACGAGCTTAAGCTCAGTGTGTTACTTGAAAACGACAATGATCCCCCGCCGTATATTCAATAGCTATGGGATCTCAGCTCTGTATGTTACTTAAACACTTCCTGTCCGTGTTCCTTGAAATACACCATCATCTCATGGGTAAGGCTCAGATGCTCCGGATAGTCCGGGATATCCTCACGGTTCACCCATTCTCCGGTTGCAAGCTCCTGTCTGTCTATGGTCAGGTGTCCATCACCGCCCTCCGGTATGTCCGCCTGACAGAAATAACCCATGAGAAGATTGCTGTCATAGCCCCACGGCTGTGACTTGTAATATGTGATATTCTTGACGCTGATGCCGACCTCCTCCATGACCTCCCGTCTGACGGTCTGTTCAGCGCTCTCCCCTATCTCGGTAAATCCCGCTATCAGGGCATATCTCTTGTACTCCCTGCCCGCATATGTGGTAAGTATTATCCTGTCGCCATCGGTCACACCCACGATAACCGCCGGGGCTATGGTTGGGAATATCAACCTGCCGCAGGACGGACATCTGAGCATTCTCTCCTTCTCATCATGAACAGTTCTCTCACCGCAGGCACCGCAGAACCTGTTGGTCCTGTACCAAAGCGACAGATGCCAACCGGTTGCCGCCGCAAGAACCGCAGTCTTCGTATGGCACGCCCTTGTCTTATACATGCTGCGGTATTCATATCCCGGAGCAGTCAGTCTGCCGTCTCCATTCCACAGAAAATACGCGGTATCGTTTATTGAAAAGAGATAAACCAGGGCATCCTGACATTTGTCTGTTTTCTCATTGCTGATATCCTCTATTTTCCTGTCACATCCGGTTATTTTCTGCAGTTCTCCGTACGTCATAAACTCAAGCCGGTTCTCGTCGTCCATCACCTTTGCAAATATCATTTTCTCAGAAAAAGAGAGAACCATATCCTGCTCCTCTGGTTCTCTCCTGTTACTGTATTGATTATTAAACCTCTGTGGTTCTATATCCTGTATCATGCCTGTATTCTCCGTTGCATACTAGTATTTCTTCTTCATACGCTTTGCAAATGAGCTGTATGAAGCTGTGCACATAAGTATCATAAGAACATATAATGCAACTAAGATTATACATACAATTCCCGGAATTGACAACAGACTATATCCTGTAATGACCCTGTAAAAACATGGGATGATGACGCAAAGAAATATGACACAGACAGGAAGCAATCTAGCCCTCACTATCCTGTTCATCATGTCCACCCTGGATTCGTTGTCACAGAAGATCTTCTCATCCCCGTTCATCTCACTTGCTTTCTTCCTGAAATAACTGTATCCGCTGTAATCTGACAGATACTCCCATCCGCAGTCCTCGAACATCTTTATGTACTCTGCCTTGTCACCCTTTCCAGCCTGACAGTAATCAAGCTGATATACCACATCCTCCGGCTCACACGACTCGAATTCATACACTCCGATTCCCGATACCCTTTTGAGCTTCCAGCCATTTTTATGTTCCTGTCTCAGAAATTCTGCCTCTTTCTCATACTGTACTATGGAGAAAAATCTTATCATCTTCTTAGTTGTCTTATCCTGCTTACTCACTGTAGTTCCTCCCTTGAATTCCTATACAAACGCTCTATCCTCGCAAGCTCTATATCAAGGACCTCCCTGCCGAGATCAGTGATCACGTATATCTTTCTCTTGTCCTCCTCCGCCACATATCTTATCAGTCCATCCTTCTCCATCTTGGACAGACTTCCGTACATGGTTCCCGGGGCAAGTATGATCTCATCTCCCGTCATCTTCCGAACCTTCTGGACTATTCCATATCCGTGATTCGGCGTCCTCAGACATAGCAGTATATAGAATCCGGTCTCCGTCATGGGTACATATACCTTCTTAATATGTGCATCCATATATAAGTGCTCCTTCCAGCGTGCAGACAATAAACAACTGTCTCTATTCTACACTTTTTTTCACCGGGCTTCTATATATCGCAGTGCGATATACGAACTATATCGTACTGCGATATATATGTCAATAATAATTAAATTAAAAAACGACAGATATTTACTGTCAATACAGCAAATACCTGTCGCTCTCTATCTATTCATATATTATTCCAAATGTCCAAAGATCTCATAGATGATGGCATCCCTCATGCGCTCCATGGTTTCTTCATATGCCACTGCATGCAGCATATCTCTGCCCTCCGCTCCAAGCACATATATCTTGATGAGATTGGCCGCCACCGCAATGTTCACATCAGGCCTCACACCATCCATCCACTTAATGAACCCTGCGCCGATCTCTTTCTCCCGCTGCAGATTCGGTCTCGCCTGTTCAGGCAGCATCTCAAGGAATTTCCGTTCATCCTCCGGCGTTAGACTTGGAAAAGTGCTGTAGTTCTCATCGACCATGAACTTCAGATACGTCCTGACCTCAGCCGGCCCGGCCTTCTCTTTGCCATTTAACGCCATTTTCATGAGATCCGGGATTATCTTCCTCCTGTATCTGATGACTTCGTACACGTAGGCTTCCTTGGAAGGAAAGAAATTATAGAAGGTGCTCACACCTATCCCCGCCGCATCCGTGATCTTTGCAATGGACATATGCGTCATGCCGTACT
>CAVCCL010000163.1:12857-14681 GCA_963600665.1 Bifidobacterium catenulatum
GGTCAAATCCCGCCGCCAGCATCTTCTCTCTGTATTCATCCCGTTCTTCCTCTGTAAACACTCGTTTCGCCATGTGCAGCCCTTTCTACTCAGACACCATCCTGATGTCAATAATTCCTAGTCTGGTATCGCCCCGTCGCTTACGTTCAGCGGCTACTATTCTGGTATTGCCCCCTCGCTCACGCTCAGCGGCTACTCCATTCTATTATTTTCCTTCAAAGACTCCACCATGTCAATCCTTGATATTTTTCTTTTCTGAAGAAGAAGTGATATCTCGTATGTGATCCATGTGAGAACAAATCCAATAATGACCGCCTTGACCTTGAGAACAGGCGCAAGCAACATTCCATAATTCTCTATGGTGTCCGCATATCCAACCTTGACAAATGCATAAGCTGCCGGGATACCGATCAAAAATCCTATACATACAAGGATGTGGTTGACGTTCAATACTCTGTTCGTGATCTCACGTCTGCTGAAACCGAGCACCTTCATGACTGATATATTTGTGCCCATCTCAGACACTATCATGTTTATCACCAGATACAGAACAAATACTCCAAGTACGATTCCAAGCACTTCTATACCTATGATGATCGCATTCATAGGACCCATGATGTTCTCCATAGTATCCGCAGATACAGCCATACTGGTCTCACTTGCCACCAGGTCTTTGTCAAGCTCCAGTTTGTCATCGCTTATGATGCAGTTGTACACGTCGCTGTCCACGCCCGCAAGCTCAGTTGCATTTTTTCTGGAAGTGTAGAGATAGCAATGTGTATTGTCCGTCACCACGCCACTTATCTTCACCTTGTGTTCCTTTAGATCGGCGATATTGCAGAATGTGAACTCGTCTCCCGTTTTCACTCCGTATGTCTCCGCAGCCGCACTCGTGAGATAGTATTTGTCAAGATCCAGTTTTTTTCCGGTATCTGTTTTATCCGGGAAATACTTTGAACCATCATCTATTCCCTGCGTGGAGAGCTGCACCGTATTTCCATCCACTTCATAGTAGTTCTGGAAAAGCGCCTCCCCCTCATCCGGGGTTCCTTCGCCGAGCGAATTCAGCCTGTACAGATAATTGTATTTTACTGAACTTGTCAGTCCGTCATGCATCAGACTGTCCAGACTGTCCTTCATGATAAGTCCTGCCATAATACAGAATGCCGCCACACACACTCCAATCGCCGTAACTATACTTCTTCCAGGATGTCCCAGTACACTTCTTATCCTCATCTTGGCCTGTGTCTTTGCATGGCTGTTCTTCATTATTCCTATGGCCCTGCTATCCTTTCCTGTGTTTCTGAGCAGATCCACAGGGGACTTTCTGAGAAGTCTTGCCGCCTGGACCGCTATAGCCAGACAGTATATCACTGTCGGAAGGATCAGCGCGATTAATATAGAAGCAACGTCATATGTAACCGTATACTCAAGTTTCTCAAAATCATACTCTATATAGAAATAACTTATAGCCTTCGTGACTGGGATAGCCGCAACAACTCCTATCACACTTCCCACAATTCCCGGCAGCATACCGAATCTCATATAATGCCTAACTACCTGTTTCTTTGAAAATCCAAGTGCAATAAATGTTCCAAGAAGGTACTGCTCATTTCTAATATTTCTTCCAAGCACCATAACTATAAGTGCAAGGACTATTATGAACATGACCGGGGCGTACATGGTCGCCATATTTGTGACTGCATCACCCTCATTTACAGGCATCGATATTCTTGTGTTGGTGGTAGCGGCAAGGTAGCTGGCTATGACATAGTCATCATTCAGCTTCGCACGTACCTCCTTACTGTTGTCTCTGTTATATCT
>CAVCCL010000163.1:14691-17959 GCA_963600665.1 Bifidobacterium catenulatum
ATCTTGTCATAGTCGTCATGACAGGCCACCATAACGGCGAATTTGTCTTTCTCCACGTAACCCGAAAGTTTCTCAAGCATATATATGTAATCAGCCTTCGTCGCAAATGCAGACACCTTGTATGAATACTCTCCAACATTCACAGTATCGCCCACCTTGATATCATGGGCATCTGCAAAGTTCTGTGTGATGAGCACCTCTCCGCTCTCAGGCATATGTCCATCCCGGACATTGCACAGATTCAGTTTCTCCGGCATATCAAACACTCTGATCGTTGAACCCTCAAGATCACCTGTATCAATCTTGATATCCTTATATCTGCTGTATTCCATGATCACATCGTAATCATTTTCCAGCTTCGCCATATCATCATCTGATATTGGATTATAAGTGACAAATTCTGCATCCTCAGCCTTGTAGTCATCCACGAATTTGTCTATCACCTTCGTCATATTGTGTCCTGTGGATACCGGTGCCACTATGAGGATACATATGAGTACAGTGAGAATCGTGCTTATTATATAGAAGGAAATATTTTTCTTTATGCTGCGAACAGCTCTTTTATTGATCGTCATATTACAGCTCCATCTCCTCTACGTTCTGTTTATTGTCGTTCTTGATGTTGGTCACGACCTTGCCGTCCTTTATCTTTATGATACGGTCCGCCATATTCGCAATGTTGACATTGTGAGTTATTATCAGGATAGTTGTTCCGTATGTCTCATTCATCTTCTGAACCCTCTTCAGAACGTCTCTGGATGACTTTGAATCGAGAGCTCCCGTGAGCTCATCACACAGCAGAATGTCCGGTTTCTTAACCATGGCTCTGGCTATCGCAACTCTCTGCTGCTGTCCACCTGACAGCTCCTTTGGAAAATGTTTTTCGTACTTTGTAAGTCCCAGCTCCTGTACAAGATCATCCACACTGAGCGGCGCCCCCACAAGTTCTGCTGTCATCTCTATATTCTCACGGGCTGTCAGATCCGGTGTGAGATTATAAGACTGGAATACAAATCCAAGTCTGTCTCTTCTGTAGAGCTCCAGCTCCTTTGCCGACATTTTCTCAAGATCCTTTCCGTCAACCATCAGGGTTCCCTCAGTGGCTTTGTCCAAACCTCCGAGTATATTCAGAAGTGTACTCTTACCACTTCCACTTGGACCCAGTATCACAACAACCTCACCCTTTTCCATGCTGAAATCAGCATGATCCAGTGCAAATACCGCAGCCTCTCCTTTTCCGTACTGCTTCACAAGATCCTTTCCTTCTATGAACATGTTTTTACCTCCCTGTATCTTTTCACATCGCCATTTTTCTGGCGTCATGCGAATGTTTTATTTATTTCATTCGCATGTTATGTTAGCTCTGTCTAACTCAAATGTCAAGCATTTTACGAATATTTTTATATTTTTATTCGCATAAAGTTTCTATATTAGTAAATAACTGTACTAAAGTTCTCATCCCATGAGGTGTTATTATCTCTTTTTTGATGCTATGATACATTTACATTAACTTAGGGGGTATCAAATGAGCGAAACAAATACGCAATGGCATCCAGCTTTCTGCTCTGCCATAAAGCTGGAACTTATGGAAAACAAAGATGATCTTGAATACATTTCTGAATTTGGACTGGGCACCAAACCACTTCTAATCGACCTGCTTGTCATCACAAAATCCCCTGGTGTAACAATAAAGAATAAAATAGGAGCACTTTTTAAGGGACATAATATATTTGAATACAAGTCTCCAGGCGATGAACTGAACATTGACACGTTTTTCAAGACCATCGCATACGCAAGCCTGTACAAATCAAACGGCGAAATCATGGACAGCATCAAAGCCGATGACATCACCATATCATTTGTCCGGGAAAACATACCAGTGAAATTATTCAGAAGACTTAGGATGAATGGACATATAATAGAGGAAAAGACTCAGGGCATATATTACATACACTGTAACTTCTACTACGATATACAGGTTATTGTCTCCAGACTTCTAAATGCTGATGAGCATATCTGGTTGACATCTCTCACTAAAAATCTCACAGAAAGAAACGCAAAAATACTTGTAAATAATATTTCCAGTCTATACAATAAAGATGATAAAGAATATGCAGACTCAGTATTACAGGTTGCTCTGAATCAGAACATGCCTGTCTTTGACAATATAAAGGAGGGATTACCTATGTGTGAAGCGTTGATGCAGCTCATGAAGCCCGAATTTGATGCGGCACTCGATAAGGCGGTTAACGAAGCTGTCAGCAAAGCTGTTGATGAAGCTGTATCTAAGGTTTCTGCCGAAAAGGACGCCCAGATAAATGAACTCAAGGCAAAACTCGCTGCGGCAGGAATTGAATAAACAAACAAAAAGATCAGGCAATTGGTATTTCGCCAACTGCCTGATCTTTTTTTGTGTAAATATTATATTTATAATCTTTACGCGGGGATCCCCGCTCGCCAATTAAGCCTCTGCCTTCTCAGCATTCTCCTTCTTCATATTAACAAGCTTCTTGATACATGTGATAGCTACGATGATACCAAGTACGATAAGGAATACTGCTACTATAAGCTGAAGTCCCTCTACAAGGAATGTTGCTGTTCCAGCCTGGAACTTCTGTACATTGCCTATTACATTGAGCACGATGGCTGTAAATGTAACAGCAAGCATTATCAGCATAGGTGGGTAGAGCATTGCATGCTTTCTGTTTGTTGCCTTGAGGAATACTGCTACTCCTATAAGTACCAGGGCTGCAAGCATCTGGTTTGCTGATCCGAAGAGTGGCCATACATTTGAATATCCACCCTTGCAGAGAAGATAACCAAAGAACAGTGTTATAACTGTTGCAAAATACTTGTTTGTAAGTATCTTCTGCCATACAGGCATCTTGGATGTATCTGTTGTGTCTCCCATGAAGAGCTCCTGGAATGACATACGTCCGATACGTGCAACTGAGTCAAGTGATGTAAGAGCAAGTGCTGATACACACATTGTCATGAATACATTTGCAACTGAGTTTGGAAGTCCGAACTTCTCGAGGAATCCTGCAATACCCTGTGAGAAGATCTGGAAAGGTGTAAGTCCCTCTGGAGCCTTGCCGCCAACTGCGACAGCACCAACTACTATAAGTGAGATAACTCCGAGGAGTGTCTCAAGGATCATTGCGCCGTAACCTACGAAAAGCATATCTTTTTCATTTCTTACTGTCTTTGATGATGTTCCTGATGAAACAAGGCTGTGGAAACCGGAAACCGCACCACAGGCGATCGT
>CAVCCL010000164.1:0-9644 GCA_963600665.1 Bifidobacterium catenulatum
TTGTCATATAGTTCAAGCAGTTGCTGCTGCTTCAAGTGTCATCACCTCCGTGGTTTGTATGTATGAGAGAATCAGGAATCATGTTCCTTCTCAATTGAGTTCTCATATATAAAACAAATCAAAGTATCAAAATAGCACATGGATACAAAAATATCTATCCCCAAAATCAATATTGAAAATTGCTTCGTAATTTGTACGGGGCAAAAATGTACCAGATGTACAATAAGACCTGACATGAGATATTGATTTTACAAAAAGGAGGACTGCGTATGAGCAAGGCGAAAAAGAAAGATCCGTATCTGAGCGGTCTATTGCAGAAGCTTGCTGAGACAGATAAGAAGATTTCTTTTACACGGCTGAGGTCAGAAGATCTGAATGGCGGGAGCAGGGAAGCAATATACGAATTCATAGAAAAGTATAGTGGCAGGTTTGGCGTGCGCTGGCTTTTGAACGAGTTTGGGCTGTCGCCAAGTGTATACTATAATTATCTGCACAGCAAAAGAGATGGGTGCAAGGCACAGAAAGATCAGATTTTAGATGAGATCCGTTCTATATATGAAGAGCATAATTGCACCGACGGATACAGAAAAATGCATTACTATCTGCTTCAGAGGGGTTATAATATCAGTCTTGAGACAACGAGAAAGTATATGAACCAGGAGCTTGGACTGTGCTCGGTGGTGGGGGCCAGACATCCTCCGTATGAAAAGCGCACGCCTTTTCACATTTGCCCGGATATTTTAAAGGGTAATTTCAAGGCGGACCGGGTAAATGAGAAGTGGAGCATAGATTTCACATTCATCGCACTTGAAAATTGCAGTATACGGTTCAACTGTGCCATTATGGATCTGTATGACAGGAGTATTGTAGCGTCTCTGTGTGGCACTGAAATGACACCAAAACTTGCTATAAAGACTTTGAAAAAAGCTCTGTCCACAGATAAAGGAATAGATCCACGGCGGCTGATCCTTCACTCTGATCAGGGAAATGAATTTACATCGGAGGAATTCACGGCATATTGTCTGGAGAGAGGTATCCGTCAGAGTATGAGCCCTCCGGGGCATCCCTACAGCAATGCACCCATGGAAAGGTATTTCAGCACGTTAAAGAGCGAGCTGATCAATCGAAAAAGCTATGGTAATGAGAGAGATCTGTACGATGCAGTGGATGATTTTGTGGAGAATTATTACAATACGACGCGACCACATACTTACAACAATAACAAGCCTCCATATGAGGTGAGATATAAGCAGGCATAGATCAAAACACGATATTGATAACAGGCAGGTCATTATATTATACTTAAATCTGTTGACAGAAAGGCTATTGATTGGGGGATGAAATATGATACTCAGTGCCAGTAGAAGAACGGACATACCGACATTTTACTCGGAATGGTTTTTTAATAGAATAAAGGAAGGATTTCTGTATGTGAGGAATCCTATGAATGCGCATCAGATAAGCAGGATAGACCTCTCGCCTGAGGTAGTCGACTGCATTGTGTTCTGGACAAAGAATCCCATACCGATGCTTCCAAGGCTTTCTGAGCTGGACGCTTACAAATATTATTTCCAGTTCACTCTGACAGGTTACGGCAAGGATATGGAGGCAAATCTGCCTGATAAAAAGGGACAGCTCATTCCGGCATTCCAAGAGCTTGCCAGAAAGATAGGGAAGAAGCGGGTCATCTGGAGATATGACCCGATAGTCTTTACGAAGAAATACACGCCGGAATACCACATAAAGGCATTTACACAGATCGCAGAGGCGCTTGATGGCTGCACAGAGAAATGCGTCATCAGCTTCGTCGACATATATGCCAAGAACAGGAAAAATATGCAGGCTGTGGACAGTTATGAGATGAGTCACGATGATCTGGAAGCATTTGCAAAGACGATAGCGGACATTGCAAGGTCACATGGAATGGCGATGGCAACCTGTGCGGAGGTGGTGGATCTGGAGAAATGCGGAATTGAGCACAACTGCTGCATAGACAAGAAGCTCATAGAGGAGATAATCGGCTGTGATATAAAGGTGGCAAAGGATAAGTCCCAGCGTCCTGAGTGCGGTTGCATGGAGAGCGTGGAGGTCGGCTCATACAACACCTGTCTGAATGGATGCAAATACTGTTATGCGAATTACTCGCCGGATGCGGTGAAGGCCAACTGCAAATGTTATGATCCTGCGTCGCCGATTCTCTGCGGTACGGTTGGTGAGTACGACAAGATCACAGAACGAAAAGTAAAGTCGCTCAAGCAGACGCAGCTCAGCTTCAGATTTGACGGTCAGGAATAATAGAACGGATAAATATGATTAGGAGGCATGGATAATTGAGGATATCTGAAAAGGAATGGGAAAACATTGATTTCAGAAAGAAGAAATACAGACAGCTCAGGGCGGCGCTCGATGAGGCTGTCACAGGAAGAGATAATAAAGTATCTGCATTTGTATTGTGCGAAGATGGAAGATACAGCACGGAGGCTCTCGACAGGTTTGTAGGTGAGCTGATAAAGTCCATGGAGGAGTACGGAAACAGACACAACATGTGGTTAAAGGCTCTGGGGTATGAGAATGAGGCAGGAATGCCTGAAAAGTTCCGGGAATTTGTGTCGGATTATCTGTATTGCATCATCCGTCTTATGGTAAGTAATATGGACTGGGTTGAGAAGGTGCTCACATGGCCATTTGAGGACTCTTTTCAGCAGATATTGGTACATGCCGGGGCGGTGAGAAAGCTTGCGATAAAGTCTGATGTGGCAAAGTTCTGTGAGCTGTGGAGTGAGTCGTATTACTGTGGCAGGGGAGACGGCAGCCTGTTCGACATATTTACTCTGGCGTACGAGTCGCTTAAGGATGTCGATATCAGCACAACTTTGACTCCCGGGATGAGGTCTATGGTAGAAAAATTGTGCGGGGAACAGAATGCTGCATACGAGGAGTATCTCAAGGAGGCAGAAGAGGATGTGATGTCCGATGAGGAGATAGATGCGGCTTTGAATGAGCTTGACGAGGATGAAGAATATAATCAATACATGGATGATATGCTTGAACGCACAGAAAAGAGCGAGAACGAGTTTAAGAGAACATTTGTCGATGCGGATGTATACTGCCAGCGCTATATCAGGCTCAGGGAGATATTCTATATGGAGCTTGACGGTGATGAGATGAAGCATGCCATGGCAGAGTTCGATGATCTTGTGGAGGGAATGATCGACGTGTTTCTGTGCAGGCGTGGAATGTCATTGTATGGCGATGTGAAGGAATTTGTCAGATCATATACCTGCATAAAGAAGCAGATAGACAGGATAAAAGAGCTTCGTGGGGAGGTGTAGTCTGTGGCTGGATTCAGAGATGATTTTTACTGCAGGGTAGGCCGCGATTATCACGAGCACATGGAGAATTCGTTCATATATGGATATGTCAGGAGAGAGCGCGAACAGAATCTACGGCTTAGAATAAAGGAAGAATTATTCTGTCTTGCAGACACTCCCCTCAGCAAGGGAAAGTACACAAGATTTCTCGTAAGAGCGCTGCTCACAGACAGGAATCTTGTGGCAGGGCTGGATGGGATCATGTCTCTTCGAGAGCTGGTGGAAAAAGTCTCGGTGGGTGGGAACTCCATGGACTCCATGGAAAATGGTAGCATCCGTGAGCAGCTTATAGGATTGTCGGAGTATCTTGACAGACATCCGGTGCTCGATATCGATGTGGATGTGCTTCGAGTGGTCACAAATGAGATTTTAGGCTCATTTGAATTTGAAGGGGAGAAGAAGAATCCGTATGTTCAGCTCACCTCGCTTTATATGGATCTGGATCACGGATTGCTGGACAGTTCCAATTATATAAAAGGTCTGTTGGATTTCTTTGCCACGAACAGCAAATACATACCGGGAAAGTCTGATATGGCAATACTGCAGGAAAAGGCACTGTCCGTGTGGGGAAAAGACGCTTTTACCGGAGTCAGAAAGTCGGCTGACAAGCTCGCAAAAATGGCGCAGTTTGCAGAAAGTGATGAGGATTCATTTGTCAGGTTTGCTGATTCTCTGATGGAGAGAAATTATGCAGAAGAGCTTACCGAGAGGATTCAGGATGAAATTCTCAAGGTGGAGGTCAACACACTTTTGTATGACGCCGGATTCTCTTCCGATAATGAAACCTACAGACATCCCAGGAAAAAAGAGAAAAGTATGGAGATACTGGATGCGTATTTCAAGTATGCGGGTGGAAATCCATTTGGCGGACATGATGAATCGGCTATCCCAGGGGACTATCTCACATGGAATGAATACTATGATGCATGCGATGATCTGAAGGATACACTGAATGCAAACCGGAACGACAGGGGGCACCACGATGTGTTCTTGCCAATGTGGCTAGATAGGGAGGTTGGCGGTGGTGTGTTCCTGATCGGCAGAAACCGATTTGAAAAATCTGCAGGAGTGCAGATAGATAGTAACTGTGAACTCGGCGTGGTGTATTTCCTTGGAGTGGAGGAAGGCCGTGCGTTTGAGTTTTCTGCATTTCAGTCAAGCAGCTATGACAGAGATGCCTTTCCGGGTATGGAGGAGGCTGTCAGTTGGTTTCAGAATTATGATTACAGGGAGGACGCACTTGAGGAATACAGAAACTGCAACAGTGATGCACCGGTCGGATGTCCTGATGTGTTCCTGAAATTTTTCGGACATACGGCTGCTGAAGAGACACATGAAGATTTGGTAAGCGATGAGGATATAGCTGAGACTTTGGCGGAATTCGACAGGGAGGTGCAGGAAGACAGAAAGAGAGCTGCACTTCACTCGGTTATGAAGAAAAAACACAGGAGTCTGTAAGCAAGGACGGATGATAAGGAGGAATGATCGTGGATTGGTTTGAGAGACAAAGACTCAATGAGGTCAGCGAAAATAAGAAAAAATACCATGATCTCATGGACGAATTTGAAAATATCATAAGCGGAAGGGCTCACTCGATCGTCCCATATGTAACAGATGAGAACGGAAAGTTCAGTGAGTCTAAAACGCAGGCTTTCATAGGTGAGTTTTTAGAGCTGATGGATATATATGCCGGCAAAAACATGCTCTGGTTTGGCAGGATAGTTGATGAGAAAGCTCTGCCCGGGCAGAAGAGCTTTTGCAGATATATGAGACTGTATCTGTACCTGGCTGTCCGCATGTCTCTGCTCAAGCTTGACTGGCTGGAGAATAAGATCGAGACACTTCCCGACGGATCATTTAACACAATACTTGCAGGATGCAGGAATTTTAATTCTGAGCAGGACAAGGATAATCTACTCCTAGAATATGAGTGTGATGGTTTTCTGTCGGATTCAGGAGTCATCTCGTGGGGCATTGAGATGTATTACTGGCTCAGTGACAGCACAGAGGACACATGGATGACACCGGACATGAAAAGAAGGATGGAAGATGCATTTGAGCAGCTTGAGGCTGAGAACGGGGATGTTCGTAGCTCAAATGAATCTCCTGCTGATATTATCGACTGTGATTATGGTATAGGTGGAAATGAAGAAGAATATGAATTCTTTATGGAAGGATGCGGTATTCCATTGAAGGAGAAACCGTTTTTTCATGATCTTGAGCCGTGGAAGTATCTTCACGAACATGTGGAGGATGCGGAGACGTTCTGTGCACGGTTCAGGGAGTTTATGGAGCTCCTATATTCAGACGAGGTGCCGTATAGCTATCTGTCCATCATGACAAAGGTGGTCGAAGGGGCTCTTGATATGTATCTATGTAAGCACAACATATCAATATATGGCAATGACTATGACATGGCAGATGCGGTTATCTACATCAGGAAGGCGATGGAGAAGACGGATATGTTGTACAGAATGGAGAGAACATACGGCCCCGATTCTTTGTATTAGACAGAGACAGGATTTTATTATCAGTACAGTAATGCGATTGGAAGCAGCAGTAGAAAGGACATAAGATAATCATGGCAAATATAGTTAATTTGAAGGAATACTTACGAAGAGTGTTCAAGGATTTAAAGGAATATACTGACGGACTCAGCCCGGAGGAGCTGGAGAAATTTCATGAAAAATGCCGCAATCTGTTCAAAAACGGCGAGGGGGATTACAGTGACAGGTATCTTCTTGCTTACTACGTAATGGAATATGCCAGAGCATACGGATTTGAATTCTCCCGTGCTTATACGGATATACTTGCCAGAATCCTGAAGAGTAAAAAAGATGTATCGTCGGTGAGCTTTGGATGTGGAACCGGTATAGATTACTGGGGAATGTCTCATGCTGCCAGAGTTATACTGCGAAATGATACGGTATCACTCAGCTATACAGGAATCGACCCTGCGGACTGGGCATACAAGATATCAGATTCACCGGATATGCCTGCAGGGGATCAGGTAGATATAAACAGTATCCATGATCCTGCCGGCGGGGATGAGTGCAGGTGTTCGGACTTTGGTGAGTATCTAAGTCTTATGGAGAGTGACAGATCAAGGAAACTCCCGGATATATATTTCTTCCCACATTCACTGAAGGAGGTGTGTCTGCACACTGTGCCAGATGGCGGTGCAGAGCAGTACAGGTACAATGCGTATCAGTCCATGGCCCGTTTTTCAGGACTGATCGGAAGCAGACTGGAAAAAGGCGAGACTTTGTATATAGCGGTTACATATAGAAGAAAGCCACAGGGGCTTGAGCATTATCATGCATATGATACGAGATATGCGACATATCTTGTTGACTGCCTGACCCGCAGGGGACTCAAGGTGAGTCAGTTAAAACCTGGACATATTACAAGGCCTGGATATCAGGATATGGAAATCATAAATGACACTGAGGAGAATAAAAAATATTACTTCAGATATGAACAGAATCATTTCTATACAGGAAAAAAGTGTGCCGACGGAGAGAAGCTTGAGTTGTGGCAGATGGGAAATGATGACTTTGGTTCATTTGACAAGCTGTTTGATGGGAAAGAAAATTCACCGGCAATCACGGATGTACAGACATGGATCGATGTGGTCGGACGGAATCTACATTCCATGGACAGTGTTGCAAATATGTGCTATCAGGTGTTTAAGATCAGGGCAAATGAGAACGATGATGCCGCTATGCAGAACGCTTACTTATATGGAAATGAATGTGTAGATATGGTGGAAAAAGCACTAAGGACATTTGAATTTCCTATAGAGAAGGATAGATTGTCACTCCGGGCGATGGTTTATAATCTACATAAACATCTTGAGTCACAGGATATGCATGAGCAGATCACGGATAGGTTGATCATCAACACGGAATCGATTGCAAATGGGCTTATAGATGACGGGCTGCTTCAGGCTGACATTGACGATGACGGCGTAACCTATAATGAGACAGTGCTTGGTAATCAGATGGGAGTTTATGTGTACAAGGACAGAAACGGCAGAAATGCTGTGGGGCTTGACTCATTTGCCCAGCAGTCGGTGGTTGCAAATCTGGTAAGTGGAGGGTATCTCAAGGCCAGATCAGGCGGGGATGAGAGACGTTCGTAGAATTTACGAGACAAAAAAATATCGTGTGTATACTCTAAGCATGAAAACAAGACATTTGCTGATACTTCGGAGAAAGAAAGGAGTTTACACATGGATATAACAAATATGAAAGAACTTTATGCAGAACTTATCAAGGCGGCAGGAAGAGGGTTCAGGAACAGGAGTATAACCAATCCGGCGGTCGACTTCACCCAAAAGGCAAAGGCTGGGGTCTATGACTCTATGACAGATGAAGAGTATTATGAGGAGCTCGATAAGGTTGAAGAGCTGAACAGGGTTTGGCAGCACAAAACCAGCAAAACGGTCGGAGAATTGCTGCTCACAGCTCTGGAAAACCTGAACATCCGCGACGAGGATGTGGAGGACATTTCGGCTACGCTCATGTGTGCATACAGCAAGACTGACCAGGAGAGCATCCCGTGTGACTCAGATGCGAGTGGCCGGGTAAGTGACATAATATTTGGCGATCATCACGACAGGAGGTCTTGTGGTGAGGCTGAGGAAATAGCGGAGGATATCCTTAATGAAGATGAGATTCCGTCAGAAGCATCCGGACAGACGAGTCATATATTGAGTTCACCTGCCAGGATATACAAGTACCTTGACAGGAATGTGTATGGACAGAAGGAGGCGAAGCGTGCCGCTGCCATGCTCCTCTGGAATCATGTGAATGGCAGGAGACAGAATGTCCTCTTTGCGGGGCCTACCGGATGTGGCAAGACGGAGATATTCAGACAGCTTGCAAAGCTCTATCCGAACATAGTGATACACAATGCCACTTCTCTGACGGGCACGGGCTGGAAGGGCAATACAAAGGTCAGAAATCTGTTCGATGGGGTGCCTCAGGATAAAATGGGACACCTTATCATCGTTCTTGATGAGGCTGACAAGATGTTCGAGGATGCGGACGACAGACATTACAGTTACATAGTCCAGAATGAACTGCTGAAGGTTCTTGAGGGAGACATGGTTCATTTTGACGGCAATCCGTCGAACAGTGAACCGACTCTTGATATAGATACTTCAAATGTAAGCTTTGTGTTCCTGGGCTCCTTCGACTCCATGGTCAGAGCGAAGGATGTGGCTGTGAATAAGAGCAGGGCTATAGGCTTTGGTTCCGGATCGTCAGACAAGTCATTTGACGGCTATAGGAGTACATTTACCCAGGAAGACCTGGTGCAGTATGCAAATGTCAGAAGCGAGGTAGCCGGTCGTATAGGCACTATAGTTCAGCTAAATGAGATGACAGAGGATGATTTCTACGCCATCTTAAATGCCAAAGGGATCAGTCCGGTCGATAAGCTTGCGGACTATTACGGGGTGCGGCTGAAGATGTCAGCGAAAGCAAAGCACAAGCTGGCAAAGCAGGCGGCCGAAAACAGAATGGGAGTGCGATTTATCCGCTCACAGCTACAGAGAAAGCTTGATGATGAGCTTTTTGAGGACTGTAACAGGACGGAGTACACCATAGCTTAGATAAATACAATCAGATATCAGCGGGAGAACTGCAATGCAAATTATGCATTGTGGTTCTTTTTTTGTCTGGACGTTTGCCTGCCGTTGAAAAAACGGAAGAAATATAACTGGTGATATGATTTGTTTACAGGTTAGGTATTTGATTGCAGGAGGTGAAAATATATGCTGTATTGTTTAGAAGCGTTTCTTTTTTGTTTTATTGTCATGTATGCATTTGGCCGCGAGAAGCTGGTAATGCTGTGGAAGATTATGAAGATCACAGCATTGATAATTGTAGTAATATTTTTTGTGAGAATGTATATTCAGAACAGGCGTATCCACTCTGAGGCTGTCGCAACCGTGACAGAGGTGACAAATGACGATATGATGGGTGGATACAGCCAGAAGCTTACATTGGAATATACCTATGACGGCAAAAAGTATGTCATTGAAGATCTGCAGACAATAAATCTGCAGGCAGAAAAAGGGGATATGTACACTGTACATTTCAGTTACCGCACCCCTGATAAGATTAAATTCATACAGCCGGATGATAAAGTAAAAAATAAAAGAAAATAGCATTGCCTGGCAAAATTCTCCGTTTTGGAGAGTTTTGCCAAAAGTATAGACAAAGGCTGGGCGAGGTGTTACAATCCGTTCAAAGCATAGGTTTC
>CAVCCL010000165.1:0-22391 GCA_963600665.1 Bifidobacterium catenulatum
ATATAGCTGAGAATGGCCAGAAGGCTGTTGAGCTGTTCAAGACCAAGATATACGATGCGGCACTGTTTGATGTACAGATGCCAGTTATGGACGGTATAGCAGCTACACAGGAGATCAGAGAGATAGAGCGCAAGGAGAAGAGAAAGAGACTTCCGATCATTGCGGTTACGGCGAGAGCCATGTTCGGTGACAAGGAGAGGATCCTTGAGAACCAGCTTGATGATTATATCGCAAAGCCTTATAATCTCAATGATGTGGTTGATACACTGAATAAGTACATAGACGACTGATGTGAAATGTCATAAGTATACATGACATAGTTAGAAACAAAGTCAAATAAAAAATCGGGGATTATGGAATCAACACCCATATTCCCGGTTTTTTTAGTTTTACATGGATATATTAATGCAGTTAAAGAAAGATCAATATTACATGGAGGTATATGATATGTCAGATTTTTTCCAGGATGTGTTCAACAAGACCAAGAAGTTTGCAAATAATGCGGTGGATGAGACGAAGGACGCAGCGCAGAAGGCAAAGCTCAACAACAAGATATCAAATGAGGTGCAGATGATCGATAGGAACATGGTCGAGATCGGCAAGTATTTCTATGAGCAGAACAAGGAGAATCCTCCTCAGGAACTGATTCAGTATTTTAATAATGTCAAAGTGCTTCAGGACAGCATAGCCATAAGCAGGAGCGAGATACAGAACATCGACAATGCCATGGCGGCAAGGAAGCAGGCTGATATGAATCCTAATCAGAGTCCTAATCAGAACTATAACCAGAACCCAAACAATAATCAGAACATGGGAAATGGACAATTTTAGTAAAAAAATTTTATATACATGCTGTAAAATCAGAAGCCCGTTCGTAATAGGACGGGCTTTTGGTTTATTGAAATTGGGCAATATACAGCCTGTATATAACCGAAATTTATAAAATTTTCTTTATGAAATCCCCCCTTTACAAAGGCTGGGAGAGGGTGTAAGGTGTGCTTACAACTCAGAGAGAAGGGAGGACGGAGATCATATATTATGTAATACCATTGATCGCAACTGTGAGCATGGCGGTGGTATCGGACTTCAGAGACTGGAGGATTCCGAACAGGCTTATCGCAGTTGGCATGATACAGGGATTCCTGATGTCGGCAGTTGCCAGAGGACCGTGTGATGGACTTCTGAGCAGTGTGGCAGGCTGTGTTATTCCTGTGGTGATCTTGTTTGTATTATTTCATAAAAAAGCCCTGGGGGCAGGTGATATCAAGCTGCTGGCGACGGCTGGCACATTTGTAGGTACCGATGTGATCCGGGTGATTGTTTACTCCTTTTTGGCCGGAGGAGTTATATCTTTATTTTTTCTTTTAAAAGAAGTTTTAATGTCAGTTACGAATCGTAAAGAAATTTCAACAAAACAATTTTATAGGAATCTGATGAAGTCCAGAGTACATTTCTCTGCTGCCATAATGGGCGGAGTCATGTATTACGTGTGCACTACAGAGTGGAGGTGACAAAATTCAGCAGTACAAGATTGGAATACTGGATGGTGACAGGGCTTACATGATAAGTCTTATGAACCATATCAATTCGGACAGGGACAATCCGCTGTTTGCGCTTGCATTTTCATCGGAGGAAGAACTGTATGGGTATCTTGAGACGAAGGCTCTGGATGTTCTTCTGGTGGATGAGAATATTCCTCTGGATGAGAGCAAAGTGCCGGTGGCCTGCCGGATGATATTTATGACGAGGGATAGAGCCGATGGATCAGAAGAGATCAGCCATAACAGGATATTCAAATATTCCAGGGGGCGGAACATTTCTTCGGAGATCCTCAGATATATGAATATAGACGATACGGACCGCAGAAGAAAGCTGTTCAGGTCGTATGCGGTTATATCACCCATAGGGAGGTGTGGTAAGACAAACCTTGCGGTCAGCCTGTGCATGAATGATGAGGTGCGGGGCGGCCTGTATGTGGGCATGGAGGAGTACAGTGCATTTCACGACAGCGAGGACGTTCTGGCAAATGTGATATATCTGGTGAAACAGAGGTCGCCGGATCTGACCGGATATATGGAGAAAAATATCGTGGAGCTTGAGGAATACAGTGTGCTTGGCTATCTGGGATCGTACATAGATGCACTGGAGCTGGACACGGAGGATATGGAGTGGCTCATTGACGAGTTCCGGAGATGGGGCAGATATACAACGGTTGTATTTGATATGGGACAGGCGGTTCTCAAGGATCTGGCGATACTTGGGGCATTTGACGAGATAATGGTTCCGGAGCTTAAGGATGAATTGTCCCAGGACAAGCTTGGGATGTTCGAGAGGGTTCTGGAGAGAATGGAGCTCGGCAAGATCGCACGGAGGCTGCACAGGTTGAACGTGCCGCTGGCGGTTCCGGGAAGTGCGGAGATGCTGAGATTTATAGAAAGTGAAATAGGAAGCAGAAAATGAAACAGGATGACAGACAGTTGATACGAAGCAGGGTCATGCAGAGTATAGATATGTCGGGTGACATAGGAGATGAGCAGGTTAGCGATATGATCGACAGGTGTATTCTCGAATCTGAGTCCGGGAATGTGCTGAGCGTGAGGGATAAGCTGGCGCTGAAGAAGGAGCTGTTCAACAGTCTGAGGAGGCTTGATATATTGTCCGAGCTTCTCGACGATGAAGCAGTGACTGAGATAATGATAAATGGCTACAGCAATATATTTGTCGAGCGGGCAGGAAGAATGTACAGGTATGACAAGGCATTTGAGAGCGAGGAACGGCTCAAGACCATAATCCAGAGTATCGTTGCGGAGTGCAACAGGATAGTGAATGAGGCGTCGCCGATAGTGGATGCAAGGCTTAAGGACGGTTCGAGAGTGAATGTGGTGCTGCCGCCGGTGAGCCTGAGCGGCAGTGTTATGACCATAAGAAAGTTTCCGAAGGACAAGATGACCATGGACAAGCTGGTGGAGATCGGATCAGTCACCATGGAGGTTGCTGATTTTCTGAAGGATCTGGTCGTGGCGGGCTACAACATAATCATCTCGGGAGGAACCGGCGCGGGCAAGACGACATTTCTGAATGCCCTGTCAGGGTATATACCGGCGGATGAGAGAATTGTCACGATAGAGGATTCGGCGGAGCTTCAGCTTGCGGGCATCGACAATCTGGTGAGCCTTGAGGCGAGAAGTGCAAATGTCGAGGGCGAAAATGCGGTGAGCATAAGGGATCTTATCAAGACAAGCCTAAGAATGAGGCCTTCACGGATAATAGTGGGCGAGGTCAGGGATGCGGCGGCGATAGATATGCTCACAGCCATGAACACAGGGCACGATGGAAGCCTGTCAACAGGACATGCAAACTCTGCCCGGGACATGCTGACGAGGCTTGAGACCATGGTTCTGATGGGGGCGGATATGCCTGTCCTGGCGATAAGGCAGCAGATAGTGTCGGCGGTGGACATAGTTGTCCAGCTTGGAAGACTGAGGGACAGATCCAGAAGATGCATAGAGATAAGCGAGGTCACAGGACTGGAAGGAGGTGAATTTGTCATGAATAAATTGTATGAATTTCATGAGAGCAATATGGGAAAGGACAGGGGGCGAGTGGAAGGAATGCTTAGAAAGATAAATGATCTTCACAACACATCAAAGCTCGTGGCGGCTGGACTTATAAGCGTTAATGAGAGCAGTGATTCGAGGAGGGATGTGTGCTGAGACAGGGTATAGATTATGACTCTTATAAACTAGGGGTCAGGGAAATCGTAACCGGTATCGCTGTGTATGCAGTCATAGCGGTGATGGTGTCGGTGCTCTTCTTTGACAGTCTTATACCGTGCCTGGTGTTCACGCCGGGAATTCTGGTATTTCTCAGGAAAATTGCCGATGGTAAATGCCAGCAGAGAAAGAAAAAACTTAATAACGAATTTAAGGAAATGCTGCTGTCCCTGTCCGCAAATATGGCGGCGGGATATTCATTGGAAAAAGCGTTTGTTCCAGCTTATCACGAGCTGGACGGAATGTATCAGGGAAAATCTTATATCAGACAGGAAATGCTGCTCATAATAAACGGCCTTGAGATGAGCTCTGATGTTGAAAGTCTTTTGAGGGATATGGCGGACAGGTCAGGACTTCAGGACGTGAAGGAATTTGCTCATGTGGTCGCAGTTGCAAAGGGCTCCGGGGGAAATCTCATCAGGATGATGAAGAAGATGGTTGAAAATATTGACAGGCGTCTGGAAGTGGAGGAAGAGATAGACACGATGATAACGTCAAAACGGTTGGAGCAGAATATCATGTCCGCCATGCCATTTGTCATCATTCTGTATCTGAGGGTGTGTAATCCCGGATATATGGATGCGCTGTATGGCAATGCTCTGGGGATAGCTGCCATGAGTGTGTGTCTGGTGATCACGGCGGCGACGGTGATATGGGGCAGAAAGATCACAGATATACATATGTGAAAGGATGATGGATATGCTGAAAAGGGCTGCGGGAAAAATATACGGCCGGATAGAACCGTATATGGACAATGACAAGATGCTCACGAAGATAAAGAGGGTATACATATGTACGGATGCCGCGGCGAGGGATAAATGTGCGGAGATGTACACAGACATTATTGCGAAGATCCTGCTGGTGCTTGTGGTGACATGTATTCTTGCTGTGTTACTTGTGGCAAAGGAAGCATTTGCGTCTCATCAGGTGGTGCTCACCAGGGATGGGTACGGAGGGGATGTGTCCACCGTCACTCTGGAGACTGACATAGATGGAGAAAAGACTGATTTTGATGTGGATGTCATGCCGCTGGAATATGATCCTGACGATATGGAAGCTGTGTTTGAGCAGGGATTTGGTGAGATTGAAGACATGTATCTTGGGGAAAATGAATCCCCTGACGAAGTGATATATGACCTGAAGCTTGTGGATCACCTGGATGCACTCGGACTCGATGTGCAGTGGATAAGTGAGGACAACGAGGTGGTGTCGTCCGATGGACGTATCGGCGATATAGCGGAGGGAGAAGACAGAATAGTGTCCATCACGGCTGTTCTTACATACAGGGAGCTGAGCGCGGAGAGGACATACCAGATACGCGTGTGCGGAAGGGAAGAGACAGGCAGGGAAAAGGCTCTGAAGGATATAAGGGAAGGCATCAGGGAGATACAGGCGGGAAGTGGAGATTCGAGCGAGGTGGCGCTGCCGGAGCAGATAAACGGCTATGCGGTCAGGCCCATCTCGGGAGGCGGAAGCGGTCTTATGATACTGTTTCTCGGTTGTTTTGCAGCCATTTGTATATGGGGTGGAAGCAGATCGAAGATCCGGGGGATGGAGAAAAAGAGATCCGAGGAGCTCATGTCGGAGTACCCGGAGCTTGTGGACAAGCTGACGCTCTACCTTGGGGCAGGAGTCACGGTCAGAGGTGCATTTGCAAGGATAGTGAAGAGTGGCAGGGAAGATTGTGCCGGTACGGATCAGAGCGGGAGTGTCCTGACTAGGGAACTGATGTATACGCTAAATGAGATCCAGGCAGGAGTATACGAGAGTGAGGCCTATTACAACATGGGGCACAGGATAAATCTGCCGGTGTATATAAAGCTCATGTCGCTTTTGTCACAGAATGTGAAGAAAGGCACGAGAGATATATTGATCATGATGGCGGGCGAGGAGCAGAACGCAATGCAGACCAGAAAGGAGATGGCGAAGAGAAAGGGGGAGGAAGCCGGGACAAAGCTGCTTCTTCCGATGGTGGTTCTGCTGGGAGTGGTCATGGTAATAGTCATGCTGCCCGCAATAATAAATTTTTAAGATAATAAGTTTTTAAGGAGGAAAAATGTATGAAGAGATGGGAAGATTTTATGGAAGATGAGTCAGGTATGGGAGTGGTCGAAATAATCCTTATAATGGTGGTCTTGATCGCGATGTGTGTCATATTCAAGCAGCAGATAACCTCTTTGGTGAACAACATATGGAATTCGATCAACAAGAGTGCAAAGAAGATATATTAAGGGGGAACTGTATGAGAAATCAGGGACATGTAACGGTTTTTCTGAGTATAATCCTGATCTCCATGCTGCTTCTGGGGCTCTCCGTGCTTGAGATGGCGCGGATAAGAATGGGCAGTGCCAAGGCCGCTATGGCGGCCGAGGGCGCAGCCTGTGATGTGAAGGCAGCGTACGACAAGGAGTTGTTTGAGGAGTATCATCTGCTGGCGGTCGACAGCACATTTGGCGGACACGGTGAGGGAAAGCTTGAGCAGATGGCGCAGGATTATCTGGAATATACTCTGGAAAATGGTCAGGGCGATAATATGAGCGTTGAAGATGTGGCGCTGGCAGAGTGCAGGGGACTTCTGGAGAATGACTGCGAGAATATGAAGCTGCAGATAACCGACCATATGAAGGTGTACATGGAGGAGAAGGGAACAGAAGACATTCTGGAGATGATAACATCCGGGGATAAGGCCATGGAGGATGCGTCTGGAGCTGTGGAAAATGGTAAGAATGAGTCGAATCAGGACGAGAGCAGTTGGAGCGGTACGGATCCAAGAAAAGCACTGAAAAGTATCCTGACAGGTGGACTTCTGAATGTTGTCACGCCATCCGGGCGGGTGGTGTCAGATCAGGCATACGATCTGGATGGCTTTCCGTCGGACGGACAGGCGGAGGATACGAGACAGTGGGAGGACATAGAATTTGACGATCTGGATAAATTTCAGAGGCAGCTCATGTCGGATGGGGAGAGATCACAGACCGGAATAGTGGATGACATATATGGTGTCGGGTATGCACTGGCGAATTTCAATACATTTACCGACAGGAAACAGGACAGGCCATTTGAGTGTGAGGTGGAATACATTATCGCCGGAAAGGATAATGACCATGACAATCTGCAGGGGGTCGTGAACAGGATAGTGCTTCACAGACTGCCGCTCAATCTGGCGTATCTGCTCTCGGACAGTGCAAAGATGGCCGAGGTGTCGTCTATAGCTGCGGTGCTGGCTCTTGTGCCGGGTGTCACCTATGGGGCAGCGAAATATCTGCTGCTTGGGTGCTGGGCTTATGCTGAGACAATTGTTGATATAAGGCTGTTGCTTGACGGCAAAAGCGTTCAGTTTATGAAGACAGACGAATACTGGGTGACGGACATCAACAATCTTGACAAGCTGATGAATTTGGATTCCGTGGACTATAAAGGCGTGGATGCTGTGAGCTACAGGGATTATCTGGCGATACTTCTGATAGAGAATAAAGGAGGCATGTATTACAGGATGGCGGATCTTATACAGCTTAATTTCAGACAGACGGATGAGTCGTTTGAGATGAAGAATATGATGTATTCTCTGACATTTGATGTTGAGGTCAGTCAGGACAGGAAATTTGCATCGTTTATAGAAGATCACGAGGGTGTATCGAAGATAGATGACGGACTGTACAGGTACAGTTTCAGGCAGTGTGTGAGTTATTGAGATATGAAAATATCCTGAAGGGGGGTGTTATATGTTCTCTTGTTGTATGTTGAAAAGTAAATATATGAAAGATAAATCGCCTCTCCAAGCGCATATTATTATAGATTTTGTTCGGATCAGGTATGGCAGGAGAATATATAAGACAGCTCCTTTGGGATGTGACAGTGGTAGTGCCAGTGTGGAAGCATCGCTGGTGCTCCCGGTGTTTATATTTGCCATGCTGGCTGTGTTTGCCATGGCCGGGTGCATACGGACACGGACTGTGATATATGAGGGGTTACATGAGACGGCTGCGTATCTTGCGGAATATAGCTATGCGTATGAGCTCGCCGAAAAGGGCGCGGATATGGGGCCGTATGCTGAAGGTATGGCGGATGGGGTATCGCTCGTGCTGGCGAACAGGAAGATCAGGGAGTACATAGATGACAAAGACACGGTGAACACATATGTCGACGGTGGAATGTCCGGGGTTAAGGTGATAAATGCAGAGCTGTCGGATGACGGATTTGTGTGCCTCAAGGTCAGATATATGCTGAAGATCAATCTGCCATTTGCTGGAGGATCCACCGTGGGGTGCGTGGACAGGATAAGGCAGAGGGCGTACCTGGGATATGACAGGTCGCAGGATGATGACGATGATGATGAGTATGTGTATGTGGCTGAGAATGGTTCAGTGTACCACAACTCGCGGAGCTGTTACCATATCAGGATATCTGTGAGAAGCGTGAGTGGGGAGGCTCTGGGTGACAGATATTCCGGGCTTGCAGCGTGCAGGATTTGTGGAAGATATAAAAGCAATGGTGTGATATATGTCACCGAACAGGGAGACAAATATCACTATTCGCTGGGATGTTCTGGCTTGAAGCGGACGATATATAGAAAAAAGAAGTCGGAGTGCGGAGGACTTCCTCAGTGCTCTGAGTGTGGAAAAAGATAGGAGAAGAGAAGAAAAGACAGGAGGAGTCAGATATATGGATGACAATGGATCTATAGTTCTGGAGATGTGCCTGATAACACCGATACTTGTGTGTGCTGTGTTTGTGGTGATGAACATGCTGTTTATAGCGTTTAACCATACGGCGGCATCGGGGGAGGCATATCTGGTGCTGTACAACCGAGAGGAATACAGGATCAATGAGAGTGGCGAGGGGGATACGGACAGTGCAGAGAAAGCGATGTCCACAAATGTATCCGAGACCGTGATATGTGCCGATGGTGTGAATGCGGAAATGGCCATGAATGGGAAGGATCTGGTTGCGGAGATAACTTACAGAGAGTCATTTCCGGGGATACAGATATTGATAGATGACGGCAGATGTGACAGAAAGACTGCGGCCAGACAGGAGATAAGGAATGTTGGAAATGAACTTAGGAGGTGGCAGGAATATGGTAAGTTATTGCCAGGTAGAGGGAATTAACACTTTTTTTGTGGTGGAGGTCAGTGCAGCAGCCATAAATTCCTATGAGACGGACATGCTGTACAATAATTTTGTCGAGGGAATAATACAGCCGGAATTCCGGGCCATCAACGGAGATATGTTCATATACTGCAAAATAAATGGCATGAAGAGCCTGGACGATATATCTGACAGGGGGATAATGTCCATGGAGCAGGCTGTTGCTCTCATGAGATCGCTGTGCAGTGTGGTCATGGAGACGGGAGAATACATGCTTGAGCCGGACAATCTTCTGATAGAATCTGACAAGATATTTTACTCGGATGCAGAGAAGAGCTTCAGATACGTGTATGTGCCGGGACAGGGAACGGATGTCAGAGTGTGCATAAAGACGCTTGTGGAGAAGATCATAAAGAGGGTGGATCACAGGGACACTGAGCTTGTGGATTTTATGTATGAGATATATGACATGGTGGTGTCGGCAAATTATGACATGGAGCGGATGCAGAAATATGTGGATGAGGTCTCTGCCCGTGAGCAGGAAAAATGCTGCTCCGGCAATAGAAAAAGAAATGTGGAATCTTTGGCTGCAGCCCGTGAGCAGGAGCTGTTGATGGATGAGGTGTTCGGAACGGATCAAAGCAGTGCGGTGGCGTTGACGATACCGACAACGGAGAAAAACAGCTATGATAGGATATTTTTCATACTCATAGGATTTACCGTGGCGGCATTTGTGGGAATAGCGGCTGTTCAATTTTATATACAGGGGCATGCGGCGGATGTGAGACTTATAATGCTGGCACTTATAGTGCTGTCCGTGGAGTTATTTGTCTATGTGGAGATGAAGAGGAAGCTGTCTGCTGCTGAGGATGAACGGCGGGGACAGGATGGCGTGGAGTGCTCAGAGCTGCGATATACGGAGGAAGATGAAAACAGAAGACCTAAAAAACAGAATGTTGATGCATTGGAACATGTAAGTCTGGCTGACGAAATACCTGGCGATACCACGGTGCTTGGCTCGGAGGATGACTGTACAACCCTGCTTACACAGCATAATCTCGATGGCAGAGCGCCCGCACAGGAGCAGAGACTGTCTGTGAGACTGACCGGAGACGGAGGCATTGTGGCTGCTGAAATTCCGGTGACGCCGGAAGGAGTTGTATTGGGGCGGGACAGACGACAGGCGGATCAGGTTATAGAGGACATCAGCGTGAGTAGAAGGCACATAAGGATATACGAGGATGCAGAGAAGATCTATGTCGAGGATCTTGATTCCACAAATGGAACTGTCATAAATGGGATCAGGCTTCCGGCGGGCAGGAGCTGGCAGCTTGCGGACAGAGATGTTTTGTGTATAGGCACCAGGCAATATCATATTCAAATATTGCTTATCTGATTGATATAAAATGTAAATTCAGATATAATAGTCTGTGTGAGTTTTATGATACAAAGGTAGGTATTGGTGATGTCGTATGTAGCTTTATATAGAAAATGGAGACCTGATACTTTTGACGAGGTAAAGGGGCAGGATCATATAGTTACCACTCTTAGAAACCAGATTAAGAATGATAGACTTGGTCATGCCTTTTTATTTTGCGGTACAAGAGGAACAGGTAAGACTTCGATCGCCAAGATATTTGCCAAGGCATGTAACTGTGAGCATCCAGTGGACGGAAGCCCATGTAATGAATGTGCAAGCTGCAGAGCCATATCGGATGGATCGTCGCTCAATGTCATTGAGATAGATGCGGCCTCCAACAATGGTGTCGACAATATAAGGCAGATAAGGGAGGAGGTTGCATATCCTCCAACTGAGGGCAAGTATAAGGTATACATCATAGATGAGGTTCATATGTTGTCTCCGGGAGCGTTCAACGCTCTGTTAAAGACTCTCGAGGAGCCGCCATCATATGTAATATTCATACTGGCTACCACGGAGTCCCACAAGATACCTATAACCATATCGTCAAGGTGTCAGAAGTACGACTTCAGACGTATCCCGGTGGATGTCATCTCGGATCGACTGGAGGAGCTTATGAACAGGGAGGGACTTGATGCGGATAAGAAGGCGATAGATTATATCGCAAAGTCCGGTGATGGTTCCATGAGAGATGCCTTGTCTATTCTGGATCAGTGCGTTGCATTCAATCTCGGACAGAAGCTTACATATGATAATGTGCTTGAGACCATAGGAGCTGTGGACATAGATACATTTGCAAGACTTCTGGAGTGCGTGCTGGAATCCGATGTTGAACACGCCATAGATGTGGTAGACGAAGTTGTGTGGCAGGGACGTGAGCTTGGCCGTTTCGTCAATGAATTTACATGGTTCCTCAGGAACATACTCGTTGTCAAGCTGTCCTCGGCGGAGGGCGACAGATTGGATATGACCAAGGAGAATCTGGAGCGCATAAGAGAGATATCCGGTCATATGGAGGAGAGCACCATAGTAAGATATATAAATGTGTTCTCGGATACAGCCGCCAGCATCAAGTATTCCTCACAGAAGAGGATCGTGCTTGAGATGGCAGTTATAAAGCTGTGCAGACCACAGATGGAGGTTGATACCACAAGTCTGATCGAGAGGGTAAGGATGCTTGAGAAGAAGCTTGATGACCTTGAGGCAAATGGCATACAGGCTGCGCCGGTTCAGAGTGCTGCACCCGTAAGCCCGGCTGACGATGTGATAGATCAGAAGGGCATGAAGGAATATCAGGACAAGCTGGCAAGGGAGCTTCCAAAGGCAGAGTTCGAGGATCTGCAGAGAGCTGCGGAGAACTGGAATGAGATACTGGAGAAGCTGTCGGTTCCTGCGAGAAGATATCTCAAGAGAAATGATGCTGATCCTGCCATAAGGACGAAGCTCATACTGTCCGATGATCACAGAAGACTTCTGCTCATGATCCCGCTGACGGATGACGATATGCCGAAGTTATACTTTGACAAGCCTGAGAATGTGGAGCATGTGAAGAGTGTGATCGAGGAATATCTTGGAAGAGAGATTGAATTTGAGATACTTTGTACAAGGAATTCCCACAGCGATAATGGAAGGCTTGAGACGGAGAATATACTGAACCTGAACAAGATCAACTTTCCAATAGATAAGAAATGATGATATCATATTATAAATTATTTAATCAGAATAAGGAGGACTATTGTAATGGCTAAGAGAGGCGGTTTCCCAGGAGGTATGATGCCTGGTAATATGAACAATCTTATGAAGCAGGCACAGAAGATGCAGAAGCAGATGGAGGAGACAACTAAGACACTTGAGGATAAGGTGTATGAGTCATCTGTAGGTGGCGGAGTTGTCACTGCAAAGGTATCAGGTAAGAAGGAGCTCATGGAGATCAAGCTTGATTCTGAGGTTGTTGATCCTGATGATATAGAGACACTTGAGGATCTTATCATATCGGCTGTGAACGAGGCACTGAGAGCACAGGAGGATGATTACAATAGCAGTATGGGCAAGATCTCAGGTGGAATGGGACTTGGAGGATTGCCGTTCTAATGGAAGTTTATGGAGGAGAAGTAAACAGACTTATAGAAGAGCTGGGAAGACTCCCGGGAATAGGCTCCAAGACGGCTCAGAGACTGGCGTTTCACATAATCAGCATGCCTGAGGAGAGGGCGCTGGCGTTATCCGATGCCATTGTGAATGCAAAGAAGAACATAAAATACTGCAGTTGTTGCTACACGATAACTGACAGGGAGGTATGTCCTATATGCAGTTCACCAAACAGGAATCACAAGGTGATAATGGTGGTGGAGACCCCGAGGGATCTGGCGGCATATGAGAGAACAGGACAGTTTGATGGCGTTTACCATGTGCTCCACGGAGTTATAAATCCTGCCCTGGGTATCGGCCCGGCGGATATAAGGATATCCGAGCTCATGAGAAGGCTTCAGAATGAAGATGTGGATGAGCTCATAATCGCCACAGGTTCAGGCCCTGAGGGTGAGGCGACTGCGATGTATATATCAAAGCTTGTGAAGCCGGCCGGTATCAAGGTCAGCCGTATAGCAAGCGGTGTGCCTGTAGGCGGAGATCTGGAGTGTATAGATGAGGTTACGCTTCTGAGGGCTCTTGAGGGAAGAGTATACTTATAATGTATACAGACAGTCTGTGTACATAAGAAAAATAAAAGAAAGAGGTGCAGAGTATGTTAAGAGTAGGTTTTTTGACTAGTGGTGGTGACTGTCAGGCGTTAAATGCAACTATGCGCGGAATCGCAAAGGGTTTGTATGAATTGTTTGACGAGGTTGAGATCTATGGATTCCTTGAGGGTTACAAGGGACTCATGAGAGGCAACTATATCAAGATGAAGCCGGCTGATTTCTCAGGTATTATCAACAAGGGTGGAACGATCCTCGGCAGTTCAAGACAGCCATTTAAGCTCATGGGAGAGCCAACTGAGGATGGTCTGGACAAGGTAAAGTCCATGAAGGATACCTATAAGAAGCTGAAGCTGGATTGCCTGTGCGTTTTAGGTGGAAATGGTTCACAGAAGACCGCAAATCTCCTCAGTGAGGAGGGACTCAATGTCATCGGTCTGCCAAAGACCATAGACAATGATCTGTGGGGAACTGACATGACATTTGGTTTCCAGAGTGCTGTTGATATAGCTACCCAGACAATAGACTGTATCCACACAACCGCTGCATCACATAACAGAATCTTTATCGTTGAGATAATGGGCCACAAGGTTGGCTGGATAACTCTCCACGCCGGAATCGCCGGTGGCGCAGATGTGATCCTGCTCCCAGAGATCCCATACGATATTGATAAGGTATATAAGGCTATAGACAAGAGAACAAAGGACAACAAGGGATTCACGATAGTTGCAGTTGCCGAGGGCGCTATTCCTAAGGAGATCGCAGAGCTTCCAAAGAAGAAGAGAAAGGAAGCGATAGCCAACAATCCATATCCATCAGTTGCGTATGAGCTGGCTGATAAGCTCAAGGCATACACAACACAGGATATAAGAATAGCAATACCTGGACATACCCAGAGAGGTGGAAGTCCGGATGCATATGACAGAGTAATATCATCAAGATTTGGAGCAAAGGCAGCAGAGCTCATAAAGGCAAAGGATTTTGGAAAGCTTGTTGTATTCCTTGACAACAAGGTTACAGCTATCCCACTCTCAGAGAGTGCAGGAAAGCTCAAATACGTATCTCCTGATGACGACATCATCAGCGAGGCAAGAACACTTGGAATCTCATTTGGAGACAGATAAAGTAAGCTCTGAAAAAAGTAACAGAGATATTCACACATTCTCCCCATCTGCATATCTATGTAATAGACACACAACAATGCAGATAGGGAGATTTGTATGAGTGAAGAATTTAAGTATATTCCTTACAGCCCGGACGATGAAAACCTCAGGGGGCTTATAAGGGATGGAAATGTCTATAATATCAAGACACCTGTGATACCCGGTATGGGTGAGACTGGTGGATACAGTATGAGTTCGAATGGAATCATGCTTCCTGACTGTGATGACGGGACAGATGAAATGATGAGGGATATTGAGTACATGAAGGAGATGTACCCGGAAGAACTCCGAAAGGTCAGCATGGCCGTGGAGGAGGAGTGTGACAAGCTCGAGTATGAGGGCAGTCCTATGCTTGTTCAATATCCTGACAGAGAAGAGATGCGCCGTGTTGCGCGAAGGGTGTACGATGATCTGAGCGAAAGTGGACAGATATCGGAGGATTGTTATGCAGGAATGGCTTCGTCCAGTGAAGCTTCGTACGAGGAACCGCCATATGTTCCAGAGGGGCCCGGATGCGCCAACTGTGTTATGAGAAATATAATCGAACTGCTTGTGTGCAATGAATTCTGTATGAGACGCGACAGGCATAGAAGACGTAGAAGAAGGTTTTATTAAGTGAAGAAGAAAATAAATGTACTTGTAAGAATACTTGTGATGGCAGTAGTATTTGTGGTCACAATATATCTGGTCAATATATTTCAGAATAGAAGTTACAAGAATCTGGCTTCAGAGATGAAGGATGCAGAGTTGCCATTAGCTTATGTGAGCTATGGCGATTCGCTTCTCAATTGTATGCATGGTTATACCGGCGAGGTTGACCTCACACTTCTCAGGGATTCTGTGACGCCAATAGATGACAATAAGAATATAGAGATACTGGTGGAGAATGATGCGCTCAAGGATGTGTCGTACTCGTATGAGATCAGGTCTATATCCGGTGATTCCCTTATAGAGAAGGGAGATCTGGAGGCTGCCTCGGGAGCCGATGGATACGATGTGCTCGACATAAGTGCGAGAATGGACCTCAAACAGGATATGGAGTATATGCTGGTAGTCAAGCTTAAGAGCGGTGATGGCAGGAGTGCTTCATACTATACCAGAGTTGTTGTAAATGACAATTATCATGAGTCCCAACTGCTGAATGCCGCAAAGGATTTCCACGATGCGACATTTGCATTTGACAAGCTGGAGTCGGAATCGGTCATAGGCACATACAAGCAGGAATACACAGGCGGCGGAACAGGAGATTCCTACGGCCTGGGCCATGTGAACCTTGCAAATGCATACTCAGATCTCCTCTGGGATGGACTTAAGCCTACGGTTATAAGCGATGTAAACACATATATAAAGGAGATAGATGTCAACTATGCGGTGATCGAGATGGAATATAAAGCCATGTCCATCACATCGCAGGATGTCATGAGCTATTATACGGTTAAGGAGTTCTATAAGATCAGCTACAAGGATGTGCCTGTTTCCAGCCAGACTGATGAGGCGGACGGAGCCGGCACGGATGGAATATATTCTGACGAAACAGCTTCGTATGATGAGGCCTATTCGGATGAACAGGATACAGAAGCTGTTACGGAGACAGAGCCGAAGATCACCATGCTCAGCTATGACAGATATGTGGACGAGTATTTTGACAAAGACGGCATAGATGCCATAAACAATGTGTATGAGATAGGTATCGTGTCATCGGATGATTTGGAATACCGCTACACAGAGGATAACAAGAAGATCGCATTTGTGAGAAATGGACAGCTCTGGATGTATGACTACGGCGATGGACAGATAACTCTGGTGTACGGATCAGGAATGGATGACCATGCAAATGACTCAAACACTTACGCCGACCATGACATGAACATCATAAGCTTTGACAAAGATGGAAATATGACATTTGCGGTGTATGGATATATGAACAGCGGAGATCATGAGGGAAAGCTCGGAGTTGCGCTGTATACATTTGATTATACGACTCTGGAGGTGGACGAGCTTCTGTTCGTCGAGTGCAATGTGCCTTATGAGGCTATGAAGAGCGAGACCTCCAGACTGACATATTACGATGGAGACAAGTTCTATTACATGCTCGGCGGAAAGGTGAACGCCGTGGACATGAAGACGAGACAGCAGTCCTATATTGCGGAGGGACTGTCAGCCAGCGATGTCAAGGTGTCGGTGAACATGGAAGTTATGGCGTATGGAGAGAGCGAGGACCAGAGCAGCAATACAAAGCTGACTCTGATGAATATGCATACCGGAAAGAGTTATGAGATTACCGCCGGAGCAGGGGAATGTCTGATATGCTATGGCTTTAAGGACTCAGATATGGTATACGGAGTGTCGAGCATATCTGATGCGCAGGTTGATGTGGATGCCGAGTCATTTGTTGGTACGAGGTACAGCGAGGAGTCCAGAGATAACATACCTGCATCCAGATTGTATATAGTAAACAGCGATGGCGAGCAGATAAAGGAATACGCAAAGAGTGGGTATTATCTGATGCAGGTTGATGTGGACACAAATCTGCTGTATCTGACAAGAGGAGAGAAATCCGACAGTGGATTCAAGTCTGTGAACGATGATTTCATAACCTTCAAGGAGGACGATACAAAGGAGACGATAGGAACTACCCATCTATCATCCATAACCGGATATGACAGGCTGTATTTTACGGTTCCGTCAAATATGTATCTGAGCTATATACCAGCGCTGAACATAACAAAGGAAAAGATAGATCCTGATGCTGCAAGTATGATAATGACAGTAGTGCGAGATAAGGTGACCTACCATGTGTACGACAATCTTGGACTTTCAAAGATATATGACGTGGCGGGTGATGCGATAAATTACGCCGTGTCTGTATCAGGTATAGTGGTGTCAAGTGAAGGCGAGGTAATATACAGACAGGCTGAGAGTCAGGAATACAACACCATTGCCTCTGGAATATTCCATCGCAGTACGGGAAGTGTGGATGCTTCACTCGGCGACTGTCTGTACATGGTTCTGACGTATCAGGGAGTACAGGTGACAGAGGATGATATAGCACAGTATACAGATCCTGTCGAGGCTCTTAACTCTCTTGGGAAGAGACAGGGCATAGATGTTACAGGTCTTTCGCTGGATATGCTCCTCGGTTATGTGAGTTCGGGAATACCGGTCATATCGAGGATAAGCGATGGCAGATATGTTCTCATAGTGAGCTATAATGAGGCAGATATAAGATATTATGATCCTGTCGAGGACAAGGAGATAGTTGTGTCAAGAGATGAGTATACGGATATGATGCTCCAGTGGCACAATGAATCCTACACTTATGTTGAGGAATAAAGATAAAAAGAAAACGGAGCGAGTTACCGCTCCGTTTTCTTTATAATAGTTGTAGTATAAGTTACTTAGCATGGATCCGAATGTTACGGATCATGTAGATTACTCCTCTGCGATTGTTCCTACTGGACAAGAACCAGCACAAGCACCACATGAGATACACTGTGAACCATCGATAACAAATACGCCGCCATTATCGCTGATAGCACCTACTGGACAAGAACCAGCACATGAACCACAACCGATACATGAATCGCCAATAACGAATGCCATAATTGTTTCCTCCTTATAAAGTAAAAATAATCACACGCTTATTGTAAAACAAAACTCATTAATTAGCAAGTGATAATAATATTTATCAACAACGGGTTTTATCAATAAGTAACAATAAAAGGGATAGACATTTAAAATTGGGTATAATATAATGTGAATGCTGAGTAAGAGTGCAATCTAAGGAGGATATAAATAATGGTAAAGATAAGTAAAGACATGCTTATAAATGACATTCTTGCAGTTGATGCAGGAAATGCAGCGATACTGATGGCAGCAGGTATGCATTGCATAGGATGCCTTGCAGCAGCAGGAGAGAGTCTTGAGGAGGCAGCAGCCGTTCATGGACTTGATGCAGAGGAGCTTGAGCAGGAGATCAATGATTATCTTGCAAAAAAGGAGGCTGAGTAGTATACTTGCCAAAGTAACCAGGTGTACTATAAAGGATGGAGAGATATATGAAGACAGACGGAACAAATCCTCCCGGGCAGGGAATATTTGGACTGATAGATATTAATTGTCATATTTTACCGGGAACAGAGGATGGACCGGATAATTTCCGGGAAGCGGCAGAGATGCTCAGAATAGCGTATGATGAGGGAATAAGGACGATAGTTGCCACCCCGCCATACAACAAGAAGAATCCGATAATGGATGGAGACAAACTGGACAGACTTGTGGAACAGCTCAACGTTGAAGCAGGAAAGATAGATCCGGATTACAGAGTCTATCTTGGAAGAGAGATAGAGTATAACGATGAGAACCACCAGAAGATCATATCTGGTCAGTTGGATTCCATGGCAGACAGCAAGTATGTTATGATCAGATTCCCTTACGATGTGGATTTTGAGACGATATCTGAAGCTATAAGAGACATCAATATGGACGGATATATACCGATAGTTGCCAATGTAGAACAGTATGAATGTCTTGAGGAAGATGAGGACAAGGTCGAGGAACTCATTCAGTTTGGTGCATATGTACAGATAAGTGCATCGGCTGTGGTTGGAGATCTTGGACATGACATCAAGAATTTTTCGAGAAAGCTTCTCAAGGAAGAGCTTGTTCACTTTGTGGCAAGTGATGCATTGGATTCAGAGGATAAAGCACCATACCTCAGGGAGTGTGCTGAGTACATAGAGCGAAAGTATGGAGAGGATTACATGACGGAGCTCTTCTACACCAATCCAAAAGCAGTTATCGAGAATGATGATATTGACATATAAAACAAAAAGACGTATCGCTTGTGCGGTACGTCTTTTTTGCTGCGCCGGAATCTCCAGCTATTGCTTATAATGCTGACAGTGTCTGAAGTGCTTCCTCCGGCATAATAGCGGTGAAGTGCTCCTTGAAATGTGCCGGCATGGCATATGTGAGCTTCTGTGCTGTTCCGTATTCTGCAAGGATATTGCAGACTCTCACAAATTCCTGGCTTGTGTTATTGCTGTTCGTGAGAACCAGATAATATCTTCCGTTGGAAGGATTCTTGTACAGGCAGTTCTCGCTGAAGTAGAAAGAAGCAACCTGTTTTGCTGCACTTATGATGGTTGCAAGTGAGTCAAAGATGTACAGTGAGCACATGCTCTCCCTTGCTGAACCTGATTCCTTTGTGCTGCCTGTTGTACTGGCGGCAGTGCCTGTGGTGCTGTCATCAGATGATGTATTGCTGCCATTTGCCGCAGCGGCAAAATCTCCTGCGGTTCCGGCAAGTCCGGATATGGTGTTGAAAATGCCCTCAAGTGCTTCTCTTACACCCTGTGGAACGGAACCGGATCCACTGATCTCAAGTCTTGCGATGGTTCCGTTGTTATCCCCGGACTCATCGTTGTCGTCAAGATCGTCATCTATGTCATCATCATCCATGTATTCGTCATCGTCATCAATATCATATTCGCTGGTCTTTGAGAATCTGGAAAAGCGGGTATCCAGTTCTTCCGGATCTTCAACCTTTGTCACAATGAGTATGAGACAATCTGGTGATACCGGTATGGCTTCGATCATAAGTGGAGTGTCGTCAGCCTCAAAGCCTAATTCTACAGATGCCTGTTGCATCATATCCTTGAAGAGCTCTTTTGCCTTCGGTGTGCCATAGGCAAGCTCGGAGATCTTGAGCTGCTTTTCGGTGAGATCGGCTTTGTTGAGTGTGCATCTTATCTGATTTTCACTTAGACGTTCAATCTTCATAGAATCGACCCCCTTCAATAATTTAATGGTATTAAAATGTGTATTATAGTTTACCACATTTGTCAAGCAAGTAAATAGGATATATGGAGAAAATATTGGAATTTTCAGTGAAAAAATATCTCTAATTATACGTTATGTATACTTTTATGAAAATTTCATAAAATATGCTCAAATGGGGTTGGAAAATGGCTTTTTATGCGTTATTGTGGAGTTGTGAGCGGGACGTGCTCAGGATATTTAGATGAGCTCATTTCTTTATTTTTCTACAAATTCTGTCTGATTCTTATCGTTTCAGATACAATTCCCAGAGATAGTGATATGACAGTGCTCACACATTTCCATAACTGACACATGGCACATAAAAGGAGAATAATACATCACAACACATCTGTCTTTACATTGCATGGCAGGGATGGAAAAATAAACTATTTGGGGGTGATGCCTATAGGGGGTTAAAAGGCAGCAGTAGCATATAGAACATAATTATATGCACAGAATTACACTTAACATCTATTTGGGGGCTCTGCCGCTGTCACAGCAGAGCCCCTGGTTTTATTTGGCGTGTTGTTCATGCCATGTACAGACTGCATTGCAGATGGCGTTTGCTATGGCGGTCTGGTATTTATCATTGCACAGATCGGAACATTCCTTTGTGTTGCTCAGAAAGCCACACTCGACGATGACGGCGGTGCATGGACTTTCCCGCAGAACAAGGTATTCGGAATTGCCCTTTGCCGCCCGTGTGTTGGATGGATCGGCTTCGGAGATGAGATGCTCCTGGATGCACTCCGCCAGGGCTTTGCCATCGGAGGAAGTGGAGTAGTAAAATACCTGCGCTCCGTGGACATACTCGGCTGAATAGCTGTTCTGGTGGATGCTGATGTAGAGATCGGCATTTACATTTGCGGCGAGGTCGGTGCGGGCTTTCAGATCTGATGTCTTCTTGCTGGATGCATCTTCGCTGTTAAGGGACTTGTCGGAGTCTCTGGTCAGATGCACGGAAAATCCCTGATCCGTAAGTGCCGATGCCAGTTTAGAAGCGATGGCCAGATTTATATCCTTTTCCCTGATCCCGTCCGGGCTGACTTTACCCGGGTCGAATCCGCCGTGTCCCGGATCGATGAGGATAGTAAATGATTTTACCGCAACTGTGGTGTCCGAACCTTCGGTGGATGTGCGCTCATTTCCTGTATCGGTGGAAGTATCCTGTCCGGCTGTATGGTCTGCGGGACGGACTATAAATACGTAGCAGAGGATTGGAGGAAGTATTACTGCAAATATTATGACAAATACAAGTATGTATAATTTGGTAGAAGTACGCATCGGTGATACCTGGGAAGTGTAATTACTATTTTATATGACGGCGGTGGACGTTATATGATATATGTTACCCAAATATAGCCTAAACATTTGACACACATGCGGTGCTGGGCTAAAATATGGGCGTATATGCAATAAAATATAGAAGCAACAACAAGTTATTATAGAAGAAGGTAAAGTGATGAACACTATAATTGCAAAAGCAGGTGTGGATGACGACCGCATGTATGAGCAGGCGGCGGAGATACTTAAGAGAGGCGGCCTTGTGGCATTCCCGACGGAGACTGTGTATGGCCTTGGAGGAGATGCACTGAATCCGGATGCGTCTCACAGGATCTATGCGGCAAAGGGCCGGCCATCGGACAATCCGCTCATAGTCCACATAGCAGAGACGTCAAGTGTGTATGAGCTGGCGGAGACGGTGAGTGACGACACGAAGAAACTCATGGAAGCATTCTGGCCGGGTCCGCTCACCATCATACTCAACAAGAAAGAGATCGTTCCGCACACGACCACTGGCGGACTTGATACGGTGGCCATCAGGATGCCATCACATCCAGTTGCCATGAGACTCATAAAGGATTCAGGCGTGTACATTGCAGCGCCGAGTGCCAATCTGTCGGGAAGACCATCCCCGACCACAGCACAGCATGTGCAGCAGGATATGGACGGCAGGATAGATATGATCATCGACGGTGGGGCTGTCGGCATCGGCATAGAGTCGACGATCGTGGATATGACCGGAGACAGACCGACTATACTGCGGCCTGGATATATCACACCGGAGATGATAAAGGACATCGTTGGCGATGTGACTATAGATCCGGCGATAACAGGTATGAACAATGCTCTGAGACCTAAGGCTCCGGGTATGAAGTACACACACTATGCTCCGAAGGGAGAACTCAGTATCGTTGAGGGTGAAAGACTGGCTGCGGCTGAGAAGATAAGAAGTCTTGTTGCGGAGAAAAAGGCGCAGGGATATAAGACTGCGATACTGTGTGATACCGACAATGTGAGCCTTTACGATGACGGAGTATGTGAGAATGTATACGATGCCGGAAGCAAGAAGAACGAGATAACTGTGTCTGCCGGACTGTACAGTCTGCTCAGAACCTGTGATGACATAGGTGCACAGTATATATAC
>CAVCCL010000166.1:0-2686 GCA_963600665.1 Bifidobacterium catenulatum
ATTGACATCTGTAGTCTCTGGAACATGTGTGTTTGTAAGGTCATAACCATTTGGAGCTGCTGTATATCCCTCCACGCTGTCCTCTGTGATGGTATACTTTATCTCCTGGCCATTGCTGTACTTTGGAAGACCTGTAAAGCTGTACTTCCAACCTTCTGCCTCTGTAACAGTCTTTGTCTTGTAAGTCTGACCATTTGCAAGAAGGTTTACAATGATGCTCTTAGGTCTCTTTCCATCCTGATCATTTGCATCGTTCCAGGTTTTTGTTCCATCGATGTCTATTGTCTCAGGTGTATGGCTGTTGGTAACAGTGAAACCTGTCTTGGAATCTCCTGTAACTGCAGCTTTATATCCTGCCACATCGCTTGTCTCTTCAACGGTATATGTTATATCCTTACCGCCAGCCTTAAGAGGAAGATTATTCCATGTGTATGTCCAGTTGTTATCATCTTTCAGAGTTATCTCTGAACCTGAAACATCTGAGCCATCAGCAAGAAGTTTGACCTTGACACTGGTTACTCTCTTGCCATCCTGATTATTACAATCATCCCAAACCTTGGTCACTGAGATGCTTGTCTTACCAGGTGTGTAGCTGTTGGTGATGTTATATCCATCTATAGCCGTTTTATAATCCGGAACAGCATCCTCTGTTATTGTATATATGATCTCTGATCCGTTGTCATACTTAGGAAGATCTGTGAAGCTGTACTTCCAGTTATCATTCTCTGTAACTTTCTTTGTTGCAACCTCACTGCCATTTGCAAGAAGTCTTACCATGATCTCAGGTGCTCTCTTGCCATCCTGGTTATCAGCATCATCCCATGTCTTCGTTCCACTGATATCGATCGTCTCAGATGTATGGCTGTTGGTAATGACAAATCCAGTCTTCACATCGCCGGTTACCTTGGTATCATAACCTGTAACTGCATCCTCTGTGACAGTGTAAGCTATCTCGCCGCCATTATCATCGTACTTTGGAAGATCAGCAAAGCTGAAATCCCAGTTGCCTGATGCATCAGGTGTAACCGTCTTACTTGCGACCTCAGTCGTTCCATTCATAAGACGAACTGTAATATTCTTAGTTCTCTTGCCATCCTGATTATTATTGTCATCCCAAACCTTGGTTCCACTTACTGTGATAAATGCCTTGTATTCATTCTTTACAGTCACAAGTGATGCTGACGATGATGAAATAACAACATCTGCAGCCGTATTACCTGTTGATGAACCGACAGTATATGTAACTTTATGTGTATATCCATCAAATGCTGCATTTGTCTCTGTTACAGTGTATTTTCCATATGGAGCATTATTGATAACATAGCTTCCTAAATTGAACTGGTCATATGTTACAGTTGTAGGTCCCTTGTATCCTTCAGGACCTGATATTGTAAATGTGATCTGCTTCTTCTGTGCATCTGTGAGCTTTGTATCATTGAGATCTCCGCTGAAGAACTTGGTGATAACCAGACTTCCAACATTCAATGTGTTTGTGATCGTTGCAGCGGTAACTACATCGTTCTCATCCTTTGTGAGCTGAACATCACTTGTATATCCCTCTACGTCGTCCTCAACTACAGTGTAGTTGATAAGCTTGCCATCGGCATCCTTCTTGTCGAGATCTGTAAATGTTCCACTCCAGTTATTTGAAGCGTTAAGTGTAAGTGTCTTGTCAACAATCTTCGTTATATTGCCTGCCGCATCCTCTGTGGCAAGTGTAACTTTGATATCCTTTGGTCTTGCTGACAGAACGTCGTCGCTGTCATCCCACTTCTTGGTTACAGCGATGTCGATCGTCTCATTTGTCACCTTTGTGTTGGTGTTCGTGATGGTGATCGTTCCGGTTGCTGTTCCATTATTACTTATTGTAACCTGGTAATCAGCATTATCGAAATCCTCTTCTGCAAAGTAGTAGAGGTAGTTGCCATTTGCATCAGCTACATCTAGCTCTATCTCATCGCTTGTCCACTTATTTGCACTATTTAAGGTAATTGTCTTTACAACAGGATCTGTGTTCTTGTCGTAACTTGATGGATTAGTTGATGCATAGATCTTAACTGTTATGCTGTCAACCGAAATATCCTTCAGTGTTCCACCTGCGGCATCCTTCCATACCTTTTTAACAGTTATCTTTCTGTTCTCAGGAGTATTATCTACTGGCAGTGTATAATCCTGTGAACCTTTGCTGTCAAGGACTATGTCTGAGATAGAATCAGTTGTCACCTCAGCAGGTTTCGGTCCTATAAGGCTGGATGAGATATTATTCTCATATATGTATATAGGATCTGTGAGTTTCTCATAACCCTCAGGTGCTTCCACCTCTATAAGCTTGTAATAGTAATTATAATACAAACTTGATAATGTAAGTCTTCCCTGTTCGTTAGTTACTCTTTCCTCATCGCTTCCAGGTACCATGAGATTCCAGTTAGTGTCTGCGCTGTTGTTTGGATCACCATATCTGTAAAGCTCAAACTTCGCACCAGCAAGCTTGATTCCTGTCATTATAGAGTCAGTTTTTATTATCGAAAGATTAAACTGCTCTGTATCAGTTCCCATTGATGAATCCTGATCATTGATGTTCGTGTCCGTCGATGATGAATCTGCCGAGCTTGTAGATCCAAGAATACCAACGCTGTTTGTAACATCCGCTGTGAGCTTACCTGTATATACAAGAGTATATGTATAC
>CAVCCL010000167.1:0-4559 GCA_963600665.1 Bifidobacterium catenulatum
GTGTTTATAAAATTGTTTTATACATTTTATCTATGTTTGCATCCCATATAAGCATATAAAAAAGTACATGTATATCATTATCATTGACACCATAGTTTTACTGTTGATGTAACTAACTTAGAAAATTGTTGTAAACTTCTTTTCATAAAAACTAAAAAAATAGAGCATATTCTTTAACTTGAATACACTCTACTTTTATTTCATTTATCTACTTCTACATCAACTTCTTCGTCCATATTTAAATGTCGATTTTTTCGCATCCGCCTCTTCTCCGCACGCTTTTTCTTCCTCTCAAGTCGTCTCTTCTTACGCCCGGCCTTGTGCGCACGCCTTCTTATTCCCCGGATTCCATTATCCATGAATTTGTTGATCTCCGCGCCTATCAGCATGACATACATACACATATACAGCCACAGCGCCATAAGTATAACGCTCGCAAGACTTCCATACATATATGTATTTATTCCAACTATGTTGATATAACTGGACACTCCAAATGACAGAAGCATCCACAGTATAGTGGTGAACGCAGCCCCAGGCACGGCAGTCCTGATCCTCACACGCTCAACCGGCAGAGCCCAGTATGCAACGATCATCACCCCAAACAACACCGTAGGTGCAAATGCTATCTTTATTATAGACAGTATATTGGCAACGGTATCTACCAGTTGGAACCGCTCCACTGAATCCAGCCTGACCATCATCTTGGACACGACCACATCGCCGAGGATATATATGACCATAACCGCCACCAGCATCACACAGAATATCAATGTATACAAAGTGTGTATCGCTCTTCTGAGGAAATAATTGACGCTGTCCTCCTTGCCCGCCATGAAAGTAAGTCCGCGGCCTATAGCCATTGTTCCCTTTGACGCTGACCACACGGTGAGCAATATGGATGCTGTGGTGGCAAGCAGTGAACTCTTGCTGTTGAAGATCTCTGCAAACATAAATTCAAAATTAGAATTTATCTCCTCAGGAAACAGATCTCTGATTATCTCAAGTATCTGTGTCTCTGTAAATGGCAGATATTTGACAAATGTAAGCAGCGTCATCGCCAGTGGAAACAGGGACAACAGCAGGAAAAAAGCTGACTGTGCCGCAAACGCCGCCACCTGATCCTTATTCATCTCCGCCATAAACAATCTGATTTTATGGTATATGAGCACTATGCGCTTCTTCAACTTCATAATTAGTGATTCTCTCCGTTACTTCTCAACCGAACTGAGAACTGCTCCATTGTAATAATGGCTGATTATCTGTGCTGCAGTATATCCCAGCTTTGCCAGTTCATTTGCACCATTCTGACTCATTCCGACTCCATGTCCGTATCCGCCACCCTTAAGTGTGTAGAGTCCTGTGTCATTATCCTTCTTTACATAGTAAAAATTACTTGGAACGCCTGTCCAGCCCGTGAGCTCTGATCCGTCCTGCTCTGTTATAGCCTTGCCATCCGTGGCGAACAGAACTCGGATATTGCTCTGGCCGCTGACTACCACGCTTCCCTTGTCGCCTGTTATCGTAACTTCCTTCACAAGTCCACTGTCATCTCTTCCCGTCACCATTATCGACTTGATCTTGCCAACCGATGTTGCAGACACATCCGAGCATCTTGAAAGACCGGTCTCAACCGCATTTCTCATCTCATCGTCTGTGTATGTAACCGTCCACCTGTACATAGGGAGATTCCTCTCGACCACATCTGTGTCCGTCTTGCCATCCATGAAATCCCTGAATGCCGCTTCGTCGCTGAAATACGGGATGTCCAGTGCCGTATTCTGAATACGTGTACAGGTATATGGCATGCTTCCGCCCCACACCTGGTCACTCGTGGTAGTCGTTCCGCACGATGTTGAGAAATATACAGCATTTATGATCTCTCCGTTATATGTAGGTACAATTCCGGATGTGGACTGGACTGCATCTATGGAATTGCCCGTCTCAGGGAAGTTGTTGTAAACCTGGCACGATGTTGTGTCATCAAGGTCTGCATTGTATCCCCTGTAGTTACTTCCAAGCTTTCTATATGCAAATCCTCTGGCGCAGATTGCCATAGCCTTGAGCGCCTCCGGACTGTAGCTCGATGAAACCTCACTTGACACTACCCCATACAGATACTGTTCTATATCTACCTGATTGATGATCATGTATCCCGACGAATCCTTTGTTATCTCAAGGGCTCCGTGATACCTCGGGGTGCCGCTTGATTTGCTGAGACTCGACACTGTTATCATTCCATCTGAGCTCTCTGGTTCAACTATGATGGATGAGGCCTTGTTGTCGCTGCCAAGTGATACAAATTCGTCCGCCTTGTAGGTTTTCTTCTTGCCATCGCTCGTCACGTTAAATCCTGTACTGCAGGTAAATTCCACATAGCTCTGATAATAATCTCCGCCATTTGTCAGGATGACTCTGACACTGTTCTCCATACCGGATATAACAACTGACGATCCGCCATAGCCGCTGCCTCCGCTGGTTCTGTCGGTGCCGGACGAGCTGCTGCCTTTGTCCTCTTTCTTCTTTGCAGCCACAGTTCCTGCTCCCTGAATTGTGTAGTCATACTCCGCAATCTCTGTACTATCCGTGTCGGCTTCAACGTATTGCTTAAGATCTCCCACCGGATCATCCGGTGCCTCTATGACTATGGTCTCCACCGAGTTGCCATCATTGTTATCGTCCGTCTCTTCGCCGACTCTGTTTTTTCCTGTTATCATCATATATCCGACAACACATACCAGAATTATGGTTATGAAACTCACTATCTTAAAATTCTTATTGTATTTGATCTTCTGATACCATTTCTTCCGCTGATCTATTCGCATTCCCCTGTCTCCATTTCTCCGCAAATATATCCACATACAGAGAAAAAGCAGCATATACATGCTGCTTCTTCATCTTGTGTAATAAACTGAAATGCGCCCTTGCTTTTGAGTCCTAGCAGCGCTAGGTGGGCAACCGCAATTGTATATCTGCCTTCCACTAGAACTTATATAACGAGGCTTGACTTCAATAACAATGATATAGGAATCCCGTTTATTCAAATGTAGGTTCAAAATCACAAGAGACTTAATACATCTCAGCTATGAGCACATTATACCTTACCTTTACATCTCTTGCAAGAATTTTTCACGTGAACTTTAACCACTATAATTGACATTATATGCCTTCTTGAAATACCAATCTTACCTGTGTTAGAATATAGATACTTATGGGAATTTATAATTATTTCCAAACATGAAAGGCAGGTGTTCACCAAATGGATAAAACCAGCTTACAAATGTTATTCGGCGTATTGCTCGGAATATTTCTGCTTGCGCTCATAGTCATCACTGTGGTGTATGTCAGAAGAAAGCTTGCCGATAAGCGCGAGGAGGCACTGAGAGATCTCGATCTCCTGCAGGAAGAGGCTATCAGGGAGGAACAGAGCCAGAGCAAGGGTTACTGGATAAACCGTGATGACATCGAGGACGAGAATCAGGCTCATCTGCTCCGTTACTATCACTATTTCGATAATATCGATGAATGTATCCACGATCTCATAGTTGAGATGTACGACTGTGGATTTGTCAGGACAGAAGAGATATTTGTCGCAGCATACGGTGAGGAGGCACTCACACCTGATTCATTCATTTACATGACAGATGCTGACTGCGATCTGGAAAAGGCAAAGGCTGCACTTCCACCTGTCAGTGAGAAGAGCCAGAAGATCATCTATGACCTGTGGCGCTCATATGTCGAAAAGCTTCTGGACACTGTTGAGATACACACAACCGATGCCAACAAAGATATAATCAAGGACGCACTTATGGTTTATGGCCGCAAGAAGATAACCATACTCCTGCGCAGTCCAGAATAAAATAAAACCTTTCAAAGGAGATTTACAAAATGAAAGATAACTGTATAGTAGCTCAGTCAGGAGGTCCTACCGTAGCGATAAATGCTTCGCTGGCAGGTGTCATAGACGGAGTTAAGAAAAGCAACAAATACACCAGAGTTTACGGTGCAATTCACGGGATCCAGGGAGTGCTGGACAATAATTTCATAGATTTGTCCCTCATGGCCCTCTCAAAATTTCCTCTGGTAAATACTCTGGAGCTCTCCCCTGCGATGTACCTTGGCTCATGCAGATACAAGCTTCCTGATTTTGAGGTTGACTCAAAACCTTATGAGATAATATTTGACAGATTTGAGGAATATCAGGTTGCCGCATTCTTCTATATCGGCGGCAACGACTCTATGGATACAGTGGATAAACTCAGCAAATATGCAAAGAAGATCGGATCGGATGTGAAGATCGTAGGCATACCTAAGACCATTGACAATGACCTGTGCCATACCGACCACACTCCGGGATTTGGCTCTGCAGCCAAGTATGTTGCATCCACCATGCTGGAGATTGCCCACGACACTTACATCTACCAGATACCAAGTGTTGTCATCGTGGAGATCATGGGCCGTGATGCAGGCTGGCTCACCGCTGCATCCTGTCTGGCAAGAAACGACTACAGTCCTGCTCCTCATCTCATATATCTTCCTGAGGTAGACTTCGATGAGGA
>CAVCCL010000168.1:0-9923 GCA_963600665.1 Bifidobacterium catenulatum
CATGTACAGAAGGTGCTCTGTGGTGATCTCGCATGCCGGCTGGAGCTCACACTCAAATGCATCCGCTCTCTCGTTCAGCTCGATAGGCATTGCACGGTCGTAAACCTTATCAGTGATCGTAAATGTAGAATCGTCGTTGTTCGCTGTTCCGATGAACCAGGTTCCGTCTGTGACGTGGATCTTACCTGCATCCAGCTTCACAGGATCGCCCTCCCACGCAGTAGGTACGAGGTCGAGAACCCACTCATCCTTACTCGGCATCTCCAGTACGGAGAGCATCTCAGCAAAATAATACTCGATACGTGCAAGGTTCATCTCGTCCAGAACGATCATGGTTGGCTCCTGCCTGTAACTGGCCTCATAGAGGGCCCTCAGGAACTCAGTCTCATTGAATCGCTTGGAGAACTCATTGAAATATCCAAGCAGCTCGGTACGATCACGGAATGACGGCTGTACCGACACGATGGTGGCCGGGTTGTTCATGTAACGGCTGAACGAATACGGGAGACTCGTCTTACCGGTACCGGATATACCCTCAAGTATGAGCAGCTTGCTGGCTGCCATACCCGCAACAAATCTTCGGATGATCTCCGGTGTATAATACAAATGTAGCTGGCTCGCAGCGTAGAGACGATAATTCTCCACAAACTGCTCCAGAGTTATGCTGTTATCAAACTGAGGCTCAACGTAATTCGCATATTTCTCATCCACAAGCTGCAGCTTTGGAAAACGATGTACAACATCCGGCTTGTCCTCCAGAACTGCCTTGAGTGTACCACCTGCAATGACTGCACCTGGAACTGCACCGCCATTTGCCACTGCTGCCATAGAAGCTGCCGCCTCCCCTGACGCATTTGTCACGTTGCCAACTGTCGGGATACCGTCATCCAGAAGGGCTGATGCACCCATGTATGGAATACGCTCTGTACCGCCCATAGCGTTGACCTTCAGCGCAAGTATGCTGTTCTTCTCATCCATGAGATCCAGAACCTGCTTGTTCAGTCTGCCAATCTCCTTGTAGAGCTCGGCATTATCCACATTGTCATTCTTTAACTGATGCTTCAATATAAGCTTTCTCACAACCAGCACGATTATGATCACCGGAATAGCTATGAGAATCAGCATGAGCAGTACCGACAGTATCTTTCCTGCCACATTCAGCGTACCAATGTACGTCCTGAATATAAGGAAATACTCGGCCCAGCCTGTTATCAGCAGCTTCAGCAGCGATGCCAGAACCTGCGCTATGTTGTACACGACCTGCGAAAGCAGCTCAAATGCAAACTTCAAAAATTCACTCACTAGCCTTCTTCCTCCTAATTCTCAGAATTTGTAGAACCATCCGATGTATCGTCTGCAGAAGCATTTGCCGCCTTGGCCTTTGCAAGCTCCTCCGCTGCCTTGCGCTTCATCTCCTCAGCCTCAGCGCGAAGTCTCTCCGCCTCCGCAAGCTTGGCCTCGGCATCACTCTCGGCAGAACCATTCTCACCACTCTCGGCTCTGACCTTGAGTCTTGCCTCCTCGGCTGCCTGTGCATTCTCCACAGCTATGGCCTTCTTAAGTCTGATATTGATCATGATGAGGTTGTACACCTGGTAAATGAAGAATAACAACATCGGGATAACTATAACAACGAGGAATCCGACGCTGCTCGACAGGAAATCCATAACCTTGCCGACCTTTGCCCAGTGGCCCACGTATTTGCCGACTATGTCGCCATCAGATATGATGTGCTGATCGGCTGCCTGGTTGTTGTCACCGCGGGTGGTGTAGCTTCTCGCCTCGCCTGCGGTCTCCTCTATCTTCTCAATACGGTGAGTGTTAAGAGCATACTGATTGTCTATAAGTGTGTGGAAGCAGATGATGTCACCGACCTCAAGCTTGGTGGTGTCGCATTTCTTCACAAATATCAGATCACCCTTCTCAAATGTAGGCGACATGGAATCCGACTGTACCGTCATCGGCGTGTATCCAAGTATGCTGGACACGTTCTGACTGTCCTTAGTTGCCATGGTTGTAAATGCGTACAGTGCCGCTATCAGAATAACCGCCCAAAGTAATACGCTCACTATAACTGTTGCTGCTTTTTTCATATCTTTCTCTCCCTATTCTGTAAATGGTTTGCCATCCATATCTGTTCCTGTAAATCTGAGCCTTATGCTGTAGTCCGCTTTCTTGAGCTCATCCGTACACTGAGGGTCTGTGCCCTCAAGCCATATGTGAACCACAACTGCCTTATCTTCCCCCTCTTTCAGGGTAAATACCGAGTTGGCATCACTGAGCTGCATATCTGAAGCCGCCGCCAGGCCAAATGTCTTCGCGATTCCCACCGTCTCCGATGTATCACCCATTCCCGGATCATATACCCAGGTCTGTCCATCCGCGGTAAATGATATCCTCATCGCCTGTGGAAGCGCCGCCACACTGGAACTTACCATAGTACCATCGCCCTTGCCCGTGTCACTGTCCGCGCTGGTGAGGTGGACTATCATATCCTTTGCCGCCATAAAGTGCAATGTAAATTCCAGATACGAACCCTCGGTATCCGCCACCACAGTTCCATTCTCATATGTAAATGTACTGTAGTCAGATGTTGTCACCGGGGAAAGCGGGCTGCTGCTCATGGAGAAGCCCTTCTCACTCTGTATCCTGGCCTCAATACTCTCAAATGAGAGCGTCCTGACGTACTGGTCAATGGTATCATGTGCATCCAGATCCATCCTCATCTCCACATCCGCCACGATATCAAGGCCCATAGTGTTGACCTTCGTCCTGTCGGCTATGGAGAACCACGCCACGGTGGCCGCCGTAACCGCCACCAGAGCTATAAGTGTCAGCATGAGAGATATGTAAACTCTCTGTCTGACATTCTTTTTGTCCTGATTCTTCTTACTCTTAATCTCTGCCATCATCTGCTGCCCTCCTGACTTATCATGCCATAGAATGCCAGATGAAGCTGAGCTGCATCGAAACTGATTGAGTTCGAACAGTCAGGATCGCATCCCTCAAGATAAAAATATATGTCCAAAGTATACACCTTGTCGAGTTCCATACTTATAAGTGGTGTATTTGGAATATCCACCGATGAAGATCCCCATGTTATCGTATAGTCATCCACACTTTTGCTCGGATCACTGACAGCATTCACACTGTCCCCAGAATACGAAAGAACCTGTCCATCACCAAGAGTCTTACCATTTACCACTGTATTGAAAACCCTGTCACTGGACGGATTCTCACTATCGCTCAGTCTCAAAATAACCGATTTCGTACTCACACCATCTGCACTGAACTTAAGGCCAAGCCTTGATGCATTGAGCAGCATGCCATCCGCAGCACTCCCGAGAACTCCATCGCTCTGATCCAGATAGAGATTAAGCTTTGTACCTGAATCCCAGCCGCTTCCGGCCGCTCTCAGATATATCCTGCCATGATAATAATTCTCCTCATTCTGAACTAACTGGAATGACGTAGCCTGCCCGGACACTGTCACAGGTGCAGCGACAAAATCCACCAGATCAGAGGTAGATACAGGGAGCAGGCGATCCGCATTTGTATTATTCACTTGTACTATCCGCACCGTACTGCTGTCCCTGAAGCCACTGCCCCCGCTCTCACTGAGCTGAAGCTCCATGGTCTCATCTCCTGTTCTGGCAGTTGCCGTACTGGTCGCCACCTTCTTATTGGTGGAAAACCACGCGTAGGTTGCCATCACCAGAACAAACAGGGCCATAACGGTGGTCACTCCCAGGAACCATGTCCTGAACCAGCGTTTCATAGCGTTACTCCCTTCTTACTCCTGCAAATGCAAGTCTTATGTCGGAATCTATATTCTGCACCTCATTTACACACTGCTCATCGCAGCCCTCGAGGTACAGCCAATATTCAACGGTTGCCACCTCATCAGCATCAAGGCTGAAAAGTTCATTTGCACCCGCATTATATTCATCATTACCAGCCGCCTGAGCTGTATAATCCGATATATTCACTGCCGGATCGCTCACATACACTGCATTTCCACCATCTGATATGGCAGACACCACCGTGCCCGTTGTGGGAACTGTGGCATTTGACTGGGCCGCGGCTGTACTGCCCAGGTCATCAAGCTTCATCACAAATGTCCGGGAACCATCATGGTTAGTGATCTTCAAACCAAGTCTCATGGCCGCAAGAGCCTGAGCGTCACTTCCAAGCTGAAGTTCCTCTCCGTTAAAATATATATTGCACGGCGCGCCCTCGCACTTCAGATAAACCGTGCCATGAAGGGTCTCTGTGTCAACTCTGTCATCTGCGTTCTCGTATGAGACCGCCACCCCTTCCTTATTCTGCATCGTCACTCTGTAGAAGTTCTCCAGATCCGCTGTGGACACCGGCTTCAGTGCCTGCGCATCCCCGGCAAATACCAGATCACACTCCCTGTCAAATGGCCCGCTCTCCGCTGTGCTTATCAGCAGGAGAGTGTCGCCATCACTTACAGTTCCGCCCATAGGCGTAACATTGGTGTGAGCCCTGCCTGAAATCGTAAACCACGCGTATGTGACTCCCGTCACCGATACCAGAAAGAAAATCATACCGACAATCGCCATGACCAGCGACTTTCTCAGCCTCTTCACGGTCTCCTTGCCCTCTAAATTCTCCACAGAGCTCACCCCCTTTCTCCATAATATTTCCAGCACGCATGCTGACACGTGCTCCTCTAACTAACTATTCCTGCACTACCCCGGCGAATGACACCGCAAGCTTTTTCAGTGTCTCACCGCACAGATTTGCAGTGCAGTCCTCATCACATCCCTCCAGCCAGATATATACCTCTATCTGTACCGGGGTGCCCGGTTGTCCCTTGCCATCACCGGATATGACACACAGCTTCTGTGAACCAGACTTGAGCGTTACCTCGCCTGTGTCATTGTTGTAATTGCAATAGGCCGCCGATGTATACGGGGTAAATGGAACCGTTGTCCCATCAGTTCTGCTGCTGTCCAGCACATACCCCTCTTTTCCCGTGGCTGTATTGTAATCAGCCTCAGGATTCTTCTTGTCATTTATCGCAAATATATACTCACCCTGCACTTTGCCGTTTGCTCCCGGCTCATGCACCACAAGGCCGACCCTGATCGCCGATGATATAGGCTTTTTGTCATCGTTGTCCTCGTAGCCTATATCCGACACATATATATCAGTCGGATTGCCATTTGTTCTGAGATACATACTTGTGTGATAGTATTCACTGGCATCACTGCTCTCGAACAGATCCGCCACCATTTCGTACTTGCCATCCCCAACCGAGACAAATCTGGCAGCCTTCTGGAACCCACCTGCAATACTGTTGGTGGACACCGGCTCCAACTGTCCCTTGAAGCTGTCAAGCACCGCCGCCGAGCCATACTCCCCGGAATAGCTGTTGCTGATCTGAAGATTGGCACCGGCCCCAGCCGCCATACGCACATCCGTGGTGTGACGGCTGGTATTATAAATATACCATGCATAAGTTGCTGAAACAACGGCGATAAACGCTATGAGCATCGCCAGCAGGCTTACCTTGAACCTGCTTTTCAGCTTCTTCGCGTCGTCATTATTCACTGCTTTATTCATATGATCCGGCGTGTCCGCCGCAGGTTCACCTCCTAGTTGCCTGTTTGGTCTGCAAACTCAGGCTTGATCTTTGTCAGGGTGTAGATGATGTTGTCGGTGTCGGAAGCTTCATTGTCACCATCAGCCCCAAGTATCTCTGCCTTGAGCTCTACTTTGTAGTTGGAGTAGAAATGTTCTATATTACTATCTTCTATATTGCTGACATCCACTAGCAGATTTATCGCCTGTGTGAATGCCGATCCGTCGAACACTGTGCCCGTTTTGAGTTTTCCATTCTCAACGTATGTTGTAGAAGGTATCGTCCAGGTCCATGTTCCTCCATTACAAACGACAGTTCCTGAATCCGTCGACACAAGCTTGACATCAATATATTTATCAGCATCGGACATGGCACTGTCATATGTTTCCTCACTGCCGCTGTCCGTCCGCTTCCGGCTCAGTGTGAGCTCAAATCTAATTCCAGTTGAACTTCTGAGTACACTGTCCAGATTCTGCATAGCTGACAGATCAAATCTGGCCGTGGTTCCTATGATCGCATTGTTCTTGTCCTTGTCCAGATTATTCTCCAGATCAAGAAGATTGATACCGAGCTGATTTATGTCATCAGCCTCATATACAAGCTCTGCGCCCTTCACATCCTCCTGATAATATCTTACCTTTGTATCCGTGAGAGTTTCCTTTGTGCTGCTGTATGACAGGCTCGTCTTTTCTGTTGACAGCCTTGCCACATAATTGAGTTTTGCATAGTTCTGAGGCACTCCGCCTACCAGAGTGCTCACCGGAATCACATCAAGTCCGGTCGGCGGTATCGTCGCATCCAGCACCGCCTCAACATAGAATGTCGTGCTGCCTGTGCTGCCCTTTATCTTATCTCTGAATCCACTCAGACTGACTGCATTCTTTGTTGTTCCATCCGTTGAAAATGGAAGTTCCATGTTACCTCCGGTGGATATCCATGTATATTCAAGTGCCGGTGTCCTGGTATTGCCCTCTGGCTCCCAGGTGTTCTGCTCCCCGTCATATGAATAATATGAATCTCCGGTATCTCCCTTCGTATATACATAGAATCTAACTTTTCCTGTTGTTCCACTAGGGAACTGTTCATAGCTTATCTTCTCATTTCCTTCACTGTCTTTGACCACCGTCTGAAGACTTCCCTCGAACTTCTGATACAGCATATCATTCGGATTGTACACCTGATCATTCGGGAAGGTTATCTCATCCCTTACTGACACCTTGACGATTGAATCGGAGGTGCTGAGAGCCTTTGAATTTGCCTCACCCTCCAGCGTCTCTGTCAGTTTCTGCTGGTATCCATCTGAGATCTGATATGTACTAGCTGAATTCGAGTGTGGATCAGTATCCTTCATATTTCTCAGCATATAGTTGACATTATGAGGAATTGAGAGCTCCACCTCTGTTCCAAGCCAGCCATTTACAGCAGTTATTCCTTCTGTCTTCGGCATAGTGATAACCAGATAATAGTTCTCCTCCGAATTATCCTCATCCACCGTGACTGAATAATGCTGGTATCCATCCTCGCCAGACTCAGCCAGACGGTAATATTTGCCATTTATATATATGGAAGGATCTGTAAACTCACCATCCTCTGTTCCGCCAATTGGCTTTCCACTCTCATCGACCTGTATAAATGTTCCATCATCAGCCTTCGCAACCTTTGCACCGATGGCTTCTCCTATATTCTCCACGCCAAATGCGGTTTCATCGTCAGACTGCTTGAACAGGCTCATGGATATAACATTCTCCTCACTGTTCTGTATCGTGTAATAATAGGATGTCCTGTTCGGATCCTGGCAATCTACAAGTGTGAGCTGTGTTCCAACCGGAAGCTGTGTACTGAACTTGACCTTCTTGTCTATGCCAAGCGTCATATCACCGCCACCGTCCACGTAATTCTGCCAGCCATATGTGACATTTTTTCCAAGTGCGCTGTTATATACGTATGTGAGATATCCCGTCATCGGGTTGCCAAAGCTATCCAGCACATGCCCTGTGAAATTGTCATAATCAAGGCTTCTGAAATGCGTTCCATAACCAAGTGTAGCTATGAAATCTATCTCAAGCACACGCCTTACAATAATTGGTATCTGTACACTGTACTTGTGCTCACCATCAGAATTCCATGTGACTGTGAGCAGCGTAAATCTGCCTCTGTCGTTATCGAAATCCGTCGATGCCCTGAACTCCATGGCATTCGTTCCATTTCCCGAAACCCTGAGCGCCGGCGTGCCTGTTCCCTTGACAAATGTCTTGCTGTCACTGTCATATTCATATATCGCCGTGCTAGCAGTTACATGTGACGTATCTCCTGCGCTTGCCGGATTGCAGTTCACTGCATTGCTGTAACCGCCATTTGTAAGTATATCCAGGTAATCCGATATGCTCGATGTATCACCACCGGATATCTGAAGCACAGGGAAATCATTGTCCGCCTTAACCGTCTGGTTGCTATTATATGTCTTGACCTTTCCGGTAAAATCAAATTCACTGACACCTGTCATTGTGTATGCAAACAAGCCTGCTGCCGGACTGCTGCCATCATTCATGATCTTTTCTGCCGTTGTCACGTAATTTCCTGATGTTCCGGTCCATATCGCACCATCTCCGTGAAGATTCTCTTCCGATGCATCTGCTGCACTCTTTACTATAAATGTGCTCTTTGGGCTCGTCACAACATATGGTTCTGCAACCGAATCGATGTCAAGCAGGGCTTCTGCGTCGGAACCCGTGGTATCCGCACTCTTTAATGAATTTGTATAATCGGCAAACGCTACGTAGCTCTTGGTTCCCAATTTGAAACTGCTCATATCTGAAAACAGTTTTGTCACATTACTATTCTTAATACTCAATCCATCCACATACAACCCTTTGTAAAGATTGTCGTTCGATCCTGCTGAATCAGCTATTGCTCCAATGTTTGTACCAGTTACAGTTACAGAATCAAGCAGTATATTCGAGCAGTACATAGCTCCATTTACAGAACATATAAGTCCTCCTGCATCCTTACCAAGTACAGTCGTGTTCTTTACAACACTGTCATACATATATACATTCTGACCTACATTTGCTGCCGTACTTCCTGCGAGGCCTCCATTCCATCCAGTAGAACTGTTATTTCCTATCGTACAACCACTTACAGTACATGAATCTATCTGTAAATAAAATGTTCCCCAGTTTTTTCCCTGAATATGACCCGCTATACCACCTGCTGCACTTTTATTTTCCAAGTTCTTTATTTCACTATCTGTAACCTGGCAATTTGTTATCCTAAGCTTTGTTGGCTCTGAGCAATATTCAAAACAAGCTACTATTCCACCCGCACCTGATTCCGCATCCTTTGTCTTTATCCTGTCAACATCACAGTTATCTACAAGCATAGTCCTTGAACTACCTTCAAGTCTGATATATCCAATCACTCCTCCGGCATTAGCGCTTCCAGAAATCGTTACATCATCAGATGTACCTGTATTCTTAACACTGACTCCATATATTTTGCAGTCACTCTGCTCTATATGACCAATTACACCTGCTGAATCCTGCTTTGATGAAACAGTTATATCCTCAAATACTGCCTTCTGCAAATTCTTGCCTTCGTTTGTATACACAGTTCCGGAATGTATAGCGAATTCAGGATCATTTACATAGAAATTGATAGCCGATCCACCTGCCACTCCGCCGGCTGCTGAACTATTTACGTCGTAGAATTTCTGCAGTAGTCTGACTGTAAATACAGAGTCCTTGCCTACCGTACTGTACCTGGCATCCGTAACTGACAGTGAACTCTTAACAAGTCTTGAGTCATATTTGTTGTATTCAGTTGAACTGTTGGACATATATCCCACAAAGCCGCCTGCATAATATCCTCCTGTTACCCGGATATTGTCGTATGTACAGTTCACAAGGTTTGCTCCAAAACTGTTCCAGCTCCAACTCGAACTTGTTGCATTGTAGAGAAGTCCTATACCTCCAAGTATATAAGTATCTCCCATGCCCGTTGCTCCCATGAAGCCACCTGCCGCATTAGGTCCCTCTATCACACTGTCATTTATGTCATATCTGTATATCACGTAGCTTGCATTCTGAGCTGTTGTATCACTATTTTTTCCATCAATGCTGTTCTGGGCTGTATTTCCTGCAAATCCACCTACTGATACACACAGTTTACCCTGATTATTATTGATGTTAGAAGACGAATCAACCGCAGATCCCGCTGCACTGTAATACCCCATTGTGACCGTGGAATTTTTTATTGCAAGATTCTGAACAAGATATCTTTCACCGTCCACTCCATCTCCATAGGTTGAACTTGT
>CAVCCL010000169.1:0-16243 GCA_963600665.1 Bifidobacterium catenulatum
GTATTCACACAGTACAACACAAGATCATTGAATGAGCATCTGAACTCAAGCAAGTGGTGGGATTTCGGAAGAAAGCAGGGAGGTCTGTTCATCTTCACACCTACCATCACAGCAGCCAACAGCTACTGGTACAAGGGAACAGCAGATGCACTTTATCAGAATATCAAGTTCCTCAAGGAGAGCCATGAGCCATATGTAGTTATCGCTTCAGGAGACGGTATCTACAAGCTCGACTACAACAAGGTTCTTGAGGAGCATATAAGCAATGGTGCAGATATCACGGTTGTATGCAAGGATATGGCACCGGGCGAGGATGACATTAACAGATTTGGTGTTATTAAGATGAACGAGGATGGCAGGATCATAGACTTCGAGGAGAAGCCTCTTGTGGCAGGAACCAACACGGTTTCCATAGGTGTATATGTCATAAGAAGAAGACAGCTCATCGAACTCCTTGAGACATGTGCCAACGAGGGAAGAAATGATTTCGTAAGAGATATTCTCGTGAGATATAAGGGTGTCAAGAGAATTTACGGATACAAGATGGACAGCTACTGGAGAAACATAGGAACAAAGGAGTCATATTACAGAGCTAATATGGATTTCCTCAAGAAGGACGTAAGAGACTTCTTCTTCAGACAGCATCCGGATATCTACTCAAGAGTGGATGATCTCCCACCAGCAAAGTACAATGCAGATGCGGTGGTAAATAACAGCTTGATAGCAAGCGGTTGTATCATCAACGGAACCGTTGAGAACTCAGTTATATTCAAGAAGGTATACATTGGAAATAACTGTGTGATCAGGAACTCGATCATACTTAACGATGTCAACATCGGTGATAATTCCATCATCGAGAACTGTATCGTGGAGAGCAGGGATACACTCCGTGCGAACACAGTACATCAGGGAACACCTGAGGACATCAAGGTAATAGTGGAGAAGAATTTCAGATATGCGTTGTAGGATGCATACGGTATAAGTAGTACAAATGACAGTTGCGTGTGGGATCGCAATGTGTGTCAGGGTTAAGGGGGTAATTCAGATGCAGATAACTGATATCAGGATCAGAAGTGTTGAGAAGGAAGGTAAGATGAAGGCGGTTGTTTCTATTACGATCGATGACGAGTTTGTTGTGCATGACATCAAGATCATCGAGGGTGAGAAGGGCATGTTCATCGCGATGCCGAGTAGAAAGGCAGCGGATGGAGAATATAGAGATATCGCTCATCCGATCAATACAGCTACAAGAGAGCGTCTGCAGAGTATGATTCTTTCAAAGTATCAGGAATCTTTGGAAGAGTAATACCAGTCTCAAATAGACATTCAGAGCCAGTGCTAGAGGCGTAAGTCACCAAGCTGATAGCATTGGCTCTTTTTATATGGTCTTGTAAAAAAATATAGTATAAAGTAGAATGTATCTGTTCAGATCCAGATAGAATATGGAGGATATAATAATGGTAAAATCAGTTATACTTGCGGCAGGCAAGGGAACAAGAATGAAGTCAGATAAGCCAAAGGTAGTTCATCAGGTGATGGGAAAACCGATGGTATATTATTCTATAGAAGCGGCGCGCCAGGCGGGTGCAGACGAGGTGTGTGTGATCGTTGGATACAAGGCAGACGAGGTGAAGTCAGCCATAGCTGCCAGTGTCAACGATGTGAAGGTTGACTACGCGCTTCAGGAGGAGCAGCTCGGAACAGGCCATGCGGTAAAGTGTGCTGCAGATTTTATTGGACGCGATGGGGATGTGATCATACTCTGTGGAGATACACCGCTTGTGACAGGGGATACACTCAGAAAGGCGCTTGATTTCCACAAGGAGAGCGGGAATGGTGTAACTGTAATATCGGCGATGCTTGATGATCCATTTGGATATGGAAGGATCATAAGGGACGGTGACAGCCTGGCAAAGATCGTGGAGCAGAAGGATGCTGACGAAGCGGAGCAGGCTGTTAAGGAAGTTAACTCGGGCATGTATATATTTGACTGTGCAGCACTTCAGGATGCGCTGTCACAGATATCAAATGACAACGCCCAGGGAGAGTATTATCTTCCGGATGCGATAGAGATAATAAAGAAAATGGGGCTTCCGGCTTCCGCTGTTCCGATGGACGACGCTGATCAGATAAGAGGAGTCAACACCCTGGAGCAGCTTGCAGAGGCTGAGAAGATCATGGAGAACAGATAACAATAGAACGATCCACCTGAGTGGAGGAAAATGGAGAGACCAAATGAAGATCATAGTTGGACTTGGCAATCCCGGTGCGAAATATGCCGGAACAAGACACAATGTAGGATTTGCAGTTCTGGATGAGCTGGCAGAGAGACATAATATAAGGATAGACACTGCAAAGCATAAGGCACTTATAGGAAAGGGTATAATAGACGGAGAGAAGGTCATACTCGCCATGCCTCAGACATTTATGAATCTCAGCGGAGAGAGCGTAAGGGCGATAATGGACTTCTACAAATGTACGGTTGAAGATCTGATAGTCGTGTACGATGACATAGATCTTGACGTCGGCAAGCTCAGGATCAGACAGAAGGGAAGTGCCGGCGGTCATAATGGTATGAAGAATATCATACAGCATGTTGGCAGCCAGGAATTTGTCAGGATCAGAGTGGGTGTTGGCAAAAAGCCGGATCACATGGATCTGGCTGATTATGTGTTGTCGAGATTTGGAAAGGAAGATCTGGCAAATATAAGAGAGAGCTGCGCCAATGCCTGCGATGCGGTGGAGACCATACTGGCGGATGGCGCAGTTGCAGCTATGAATAAGTTTAATTGAGAGTGATGGAGAATGATACGTGTACTTGGTGAGCCATTTGAAAAACTGAATATATATACAGAGGTGAAGGAGTGGCTTGCATCCGGAGATGGATTTGTCAATGTGACAGGTACGACGGGCGAGGGCACGGACAGAGTATTCATGATGCAGGGCTTCGGTGATGACGCATCGGTGCACCTGATACTGACATATAACGACAGGCGTGCGGAGGAACTGTACAGCGATATGAAGTTCTACGGAAGGGATGTATATATGTATCCCGCAAAGGATATTTTGTTCTTCAGTGCAGATGTCCACGGCAATGCCATAACAAGACGGCGCATGGAAGTCCTGCGGCGTCTGGCAACGGGAGAACCGTGTACGATCATAGCCACGATAGACGCTATGTATGACAAGATACCGGCACTGTCCTATATGAAAAAATACGTGATAAATATCCATGCGGCACAGTCTCTTGATCTGGATGAGCTCAAGGGCAAGCTGGTGGATCTGGGTTACGAGAAAACTGACAGCGTGGAGGAGCCGGGACAGTTTGCCATACGAGGCGGTATTGTGGATATTTTCCCGCTGACTGAGGAGTGCCCATATAGAATAGATATGTGGGATGACGAGGTGGATACCATCAAGACATTTGATGCGGAGAGCCAGAGATCCATAGAGAATGTGGATGAGCTTGTCATTTATCCCGCAGGAGAGATGGTGCTTTCAAAGGAGAGGATTGACAGAGGCATACACAGGCTGGAGGCAGAGCTGAAGCCGTATGCGAAGAAGCTTAAGGATTCATTCCAGACGGAGGCGTATGCCAGGATAAAGGGCGAGATAGCCACGCTGAAGGAACAGCTCACGGAGTTCAGTGCGATATACGGAGTGGACAGCTATGTGGATTATTTCTACAGTGACACGGTGTCTCTGGTGGACTGCCTGCCGGAGGATGCGTACATTTTCATCGATGAGACGAAGAAGGTCACGGAGAAGGCGGATGGCAGTGAGAAGAGTTTTCTGAGTAGCCTGACACACAGGCTGGAGGGGGGATATATCCTCCCGGGGCAGATGAAGGTTCTGTTCACTTATGATGATGTTCTGGAAAAATGCGGACGCTACAAGGTTGTGGGCTTTGACTCATTTGTGGGTGAGGATGACCGTGTAAAGTATGCTCACCGCGTGGAGATCGAGAGCCGGGAGGTTCACAGCTACAGGAACAATTTCGATGCGCTTGTAACGGACATTAAGAAGTGGAAGAAGGACAAATACAGCGTCCTGTTCGTATCACCATCGTCTGTCGGTGCGAAGAGAATGGTTGATAACCTCATGGACAATGACGTCATATGTCATTACTTGAACGACCCGGACAAAGCTCTGGCTGCCAGGGAGATGGCGGTCATGCCGGGAAGGCTCAGAGCCGGTTTCATGATACCGGAGATGAAGCTCATCGTGGTCAGTGAGGGCGATGTGTTCTCCAGCAAGACATCACATTCGCAGGCTTCGAGGAAGAAGCTGCCGCGGGCCGGGGAGATAGTAAAGTCATTCTCGGATGTGAGTGTGGGAGATTATGTGGTCCATGAGAAGTACGGAATAGGTATCTACCGGGGGCTTGAGAAGATAGAGGTCGATGGAGCCTTGAAGGACTATCTGGTCATCGAGTATGCAGAGGGCGGCAAATTATACGTCATGGCTTCCGAGACTGACAGGATACAGAAGTACAGGAGCAAGGAGAGCCGTGCACCGAAGATCAACAGACTCGGCGGCAGTGAGTGGCAGAAGGTAAGAAACAAGGTTAAGGGCCATGTCAGCGAGGTGGCTCAGCATCTTGTAAAGCTGTACTCAGAGAGACAGGCGAGGGAAGGATTTGCCTATTCTCCTGATTCCGAGTGGCAGAAGGAGTTCGAGGAGACATTTCCTTATACGGAGACTGACGATCAGTTAAAGGCCATAGAGGATGTCAAGGCGGACATGGAGAGCCATAAGATCATGGACAGACTGGTGTGCGGAGATGTTGGATTTGGCAAGACTGAGGTGGCGATCCGTGCTGCGTTCAAGGCTGTCGGTGACAGCAAACAGGTTGCGTATCTTGTGCCGACCACGATCCTTGCCGAGCAGCATTATGAGACGTTCACAGAGCGAATGAAGGATTATCCGGTGACGGTGAGACTGCTGTGCAGATTCTGTACCCAGAAGGAGATAAAATCCACACTCAGAGAGCTGAAAGAGGGCAAGGTGGACATAGTCATAGGAACCCACAGACTGCTCTCAAAGGATGTGGAGTTCAAGAATCTGGGACTTCTCATAATAGATGAGGAACAGAGATTCGGTGTAAATCACAAAGAGAAGATAAAAGAGATGAAGACCAATGTGGATGTTCTGACACTTACGGCGACGCCTATCCCGAGAACACTCCATATGAGTCTTGTGGGAATCAGAGACATGAGCCTGCTTGAGGAGCCTCCGGTGGACAGGAGACCGATACAGACCTACGTCATGGAATATGACAGGGAACTTGCCAGGGAGGCGATAGCCAGAGAGCTTGCAAGGCATGGTCAGGTATACTATGTGTACAATAGGGTTGAAGGCATAGAGAGATTTGCGGATGATGTGAGAAGCCTCGTGCCATATGCAAATGTAGAGTTTGCCCATGGACAGATGGATGGCCGCACGCTGGAGGACATCATGTACCGGTTCAACAAAAAGGAGATAGACGTGCTTGTGTGCACGACCATCATAGAGACCGGACTTGATATACCGAATGCAAATACCATAATCATACATGACGCCAACCTGTTTGGTCTGGCACAGCTCTATCAGCTCCGCGGAAGAGTTGGGCGTTCGGATAGAAGTGCATTTGCATTTATGTTCTACAGGCGCAACAAGATGATATCTGAGGTCGCTGAGAAGAGGCTGCGTGCGATAAAGGAGTACACGGATCTCGGATCGGGAGTCAAGGTGTCCAAGGCGGATCTCAACATCAGAGGCGCGGGAAGCGTCCTGGGCGAGAGCCAGTCGGGCAACTATGAGGTCGTGGGCTATGACCTTTACTGCAAGATGCTCAACGATGCTGTAAGGGAGCTCCGCGGTGAGAAGGTTTTCCAGGAATACGAGACGGAGATAGATCTTCCGGTGGATTCGTTCATCCCTGAGACGTACGTCAAGAATGACTTTGTCAAGCTGGAGCTTTGTAAGAGGATATCCCTCATCAAGAACGAGGATGAGTACAATGACATAGTGGATGAGCTCATAGACAGATTTGGCGACATCCCTGACGAGACTATGAATCTTCTGGATGTGGCACTTCTCAGGGCGAATGCAAATGTCTGCTTCATAACCCGCATATGGTACAAGGATGGAGACCTGAGATTTGTCATGTACAACAGGGCGGATATAAATGTGGACGGAATAGATGAGCTCGTTAAGAGTTATTCTGGCAGGATGAAATTTGTCATGGGGGCAAAGCCTGAGTTTATATTGAAGCTTGGACGGGAGGAGAAAAGTGATCTTCTCAGAAAGGCGGAATTTGTCGTGGCGGATATGTCCCAGATGTTGATAATGACCCACAGTGAAGAAGACAGTGTGGATAACAAAGCATAGATAGTGAGTTAGAAATATACAGACAGGAGAATACAAAGATAAGGAGGTGCGGTTCAGTTGAAGAGATGGTTGTGTGTGCTGCTGGCGCTCATATGTGCATTTGCCGTGACCGGATGTGGCAGTGACGCCACAGAGGAGACGGGCAAGGAGGTAGTCCTCAGATACAACGGGCAGAATATAGAGATAGACGAGGTGTATATATATGCCCAGACTGTGAAGGAGGAGTACGAATCAAAGTATGGCAGTGACGTGTGGAAACAGAGCATAGTGACTGATGACGGTCTGGAGATGGACGCCGTGGATGCAGCAAGGCGTCAGGCGATATCAAAGCTCATAAAGACCAAGACTCTTATAACCAAATCCGGGGAGTACGGCATAAGCCTGACTGCAAGCGAGCAGAAGGATCAGGATACGGCGGCGCAGGAGTTCTATGACATATTGACTGATGCCCAGATCGCAGAGGTTGGACTTGAACTCGATACGGTGAAGAGAGTTTTGCGTGAGAGCGCACTGGCTGACAAGATCTACAATTACGTGATGAAGCAGAGCTCCACGGAGATATCCGATGAGCAGGCAAGGATGAGTACATTTTACGACATGTTCTTTGAGTGCTACTCGGAGGACGATTATGGAAATATCACCCTGTACTCACAGGACAAGATAGATGCGCAGAAGAAAAAGGCGGATGCGACATATGAATCCATAGTGGAAGCTTCGGATGGCACAGATATGGATATATCATTTCTTGGAAGTGCAAAGGAGCTTAAGTATGCGGGAACACACACGATGAGCAGGGATGATATATTGAGCACCTATGGCCAGGATACGCTGGACATACTGTACAGCATGTCGGATGGCGAGATATCCACGGTGGTGGAGACCGAGTATGGTTATCATATATTCCAGATGATAAGCATCACGGATGAGAAGGCTACGGCTGAGAACAAGCAGAAGCTCACGGATGCCGCTGATGCGGAATACTATGACAACCTTATGAAGGACTGGATAGATGAGCTGGACAGCGGATATTCATACAGTAAGAGAGTGGATATGGATGTGTACAGCAAGATAAAATTTGACGAATAAGAGGGAGAAGAAAAAATGGCAGCAGTATACGATATCAATATTAAAAAGCTGGATGAGAAGGCGGTCATACCGACATACGGTTCAGAGTACGCAGCGGGCGCAGATCTGTATGCGTGCCTTGATGAGGCGGTTATTATAGAGCCGGGACAGACTGTGATGGTTCACACGGGTATAGCCATGGAGATACCTGAGGGCTATGCAGGACTTGTGTATGCGAGAAGTGGTCTGGCATCCAAGAAGGGACTTGCACCGGCCAATAAAGTAGGAGTTGTGGATGCGGATTACAGAGGTGAGATCATGGTTGCACTTCACAATCACGGAACCCAGGCACAGACGGTTGAGCCTGAGGAGAGAATAGCACAGCTTGTGATCGCTCCTTATATCGTTGGAGCATTCCATCAGGTGGATGAGCTCAGTGATACAGTCAGAGGAGCCGGCGGATTCGGTTCTACAGGAAAATAACAAAAAAACGGCCGGGCATCATCATTTTAATGGTGTGCCAGGCCGCTTTTCTTTTATTTAAAATACTTTCCGCTTTCATCCCACAGGACTGTGGTGCCTGTCTTCAAGGATTTTGGTACATCTATGATACGCTGGTTCCTTGAGCCCTTGAATCTCAGTGACAGATCCTTCTGTTCGTCTATGAATTCTCCGTCCACAAGGACGTCAATGTAGGAGAGAAGTTCTTTTGTATACTCCCATTCATTACACATGCGGTCTAAGAGATCGGTTTCAAATGTATAACCGGTGTAGCACCAGATGGTCTTGTCAGGGTAGGTCTCCTTGAACTTTCTTGCCAGAGGAAGAAGTCCCTGCTGGTTCACATATTCCATAGGCTCTCCGCCGAGCAGGGAGAGACCTGCTATATAGTCCTCCTTGCAGCTATCTATTATGTGGTTGATCTCCACATCCGTGAACGGCTTGCCGTAGCCGAAATCCCAAGTATCAGGGTTGAAACAGTTCTTGCAGTGGTGTGTGCAGCCGGATACAAATACAGACACTCTGACGCCGGTTCCGTTTGCCACATCGAATAGTTTGATATCTGCGTAATTCATAATATGATCCCTTCAAAATTTATCTTAAAACAAAAGTATGGCCTGCGTTGCCCTCTACGACATGCAGACCATACAATTGAAATTATTAATGCATACTGTTATTCTATATCAGTTGCCCGAATATATCAAGTGTTTTTCTATAAAAGATTACAGATGAAGCACTCTTGCCTTTATCTCTTTGGTCTTGCCCACGTTCCAGAAGTTCTCGCCCAGATAACCGCAGGTTCTTCTGGTAACATTCATCTTGTTGTGATCCTTGTTGCCACACTGTGGACATTCCCATTCACCGTCATCGTTGATGAGGATCTCACCATCGTATCCACATACATGACAGTAGTCAGACTTGGTGTTGAACTCAGCGTACTGAATGTTGTCGTAGATATATCTTACGACCTCTGCCAGAGCATCCAGGTTGTTGCGCATGTTAGGTATCTCAACATATGAGATGGCACCACCTGATGATATGGTCTGGAACTGGCTCTCAAATCTGAACTTGCTGAATGCATCGATCTTCTCACGGACATCAACGTGGTAAGAGTTGGTGTAGTAACCCTTGTCCGTGACATCCTTTATGGTTCCGAAACGCTCCTTGTCGATACGTGCAAATCTGTAGCAAAGGCTCTCTGCCGGAGTTCCGTAGAGTCCGAAGCCAAGTCCCGTATCTGCCTTCCATTTGTCGCAGGCTGCGCGGAGTTTGTGCATAAGCTTCAGTGCAAATTCCTCACCAACGGGATCTGTGTGGCTCACACCACGCATGAGCTTGGTGGTCTCATATACACCGATGTATCCCAGTGATATGGTTGAGTAACCGTTGTGGAGCAGTGGATCGATGACCTCGCCCTTCTTAAGTCTGGCGATGGCACCGTACTGCCAGTGGACTGGGCTGACGTCAGAGGTTACACCCTCGAGGGCTCTGTGGCGGCACATGAGTGCGTCGTAGCAGAGCTGCAGTCTCTCGTCCAGAAGACTCCAGAACTTGTCGTCGTCTCCCTTTGCAAGTATAGCTATCTGTGGAAGGTTAAGGCTGACAACTCCCTGGTTGAAACGGCCTTCCCATTTATATTCTCCGTTCTCATCCTTCCATGGGGAGAGGAATGAACGGCATCCCATGCATGAGAATACATTACCCTCGTAGTTCTCACGCATCTTCTTGGCTGATATGTAATCAGGGTACATTCTCTTGGCAGAACACTTGATGGCGAGCTCTGTGATATAGTCGTACTCACCGCCCTTGAGGCAGTTGTGCTCGTCAAGGACATATATGAGCTTAGGGAATGCAGGTGTAACATACACGCCTGCCTCGTTCTTGATTCCCTCAAGTCTCTGTCTGAGGATCTCCTCGATGATCATGGCGTTCTCCTTGATGTACTCGTCGTCCTCTCTGAGGTTGAGGAAGAGAGTGACAAATGGAGACTGGCCGTTGGTGGTCATCAGAGTATTTATCTGATACTGGATAGTCTGGACTCCTGACTTCAGCTCGTCCTTGAGTCTCTCTGTGATGAGCTTCTCAAGTGTGTCAGGGTCTATCTTGTCGCCGAACTCTTCGGTGTATCTCTTTTTATATTTGTTGTAGCTCTTTCTGAGGTATTTTCCAAGGTGACGGACATCGACTGACTGGCCGCCGTACTGGCTGGATGCGACAGATGCAATGATCTGTGTCACGATGGTACATGCCACCTGGAAGCTCTTCGGGCTCTCTATGAGCTTGCCGTTCATGACTGTGCCGTTGTCAAGCATATCCCCAATGTTGATAAGGCAGCAGTTGAATATAGGCTGGAGGAAATAATCTGCGTCGTGGAAGTGGATGGCACCCTCCTCATGAGCCTTGGAGATCTTCTCAGGAAGGAGCATTCTCTTGGTAAGATCCTTTGATACCTCTCCTGCGATAAGATCACGCTGTGTGGATGCGACGGTGGCATTCTTGTTGGAATTCTCCTCCATGACATCCTTATTCCTGTTCTGGATAAGACTGAGGATAGAATCATCAGTCGTATTTGCCTTTCTGATAAGCTCACGGCTGTATCTGTATATAATGTAGGTCTTGGCAAGAACAAACTTGCCATCAGCCATCAGCCCCTGCTCGATGATATCCTGGATATCCTCAACGAGCATTCTCTTTCTGTTCTTGGCTTCGATGCTTCCGACGATCTCCTCGATCTTCTCGTCAGAGATCTTCTCACAAGGCTCAACCTCCGAGTTAGCCTTCTGGATAGCCAATATGATCTTGCTTCGGTCGTAAGTAACAGCACGACCGTCTCTCTTGATAACTTGCATTTCCCATTCTCCCTGTGTGTGATGTGAATGGGCGTTAAAAAAGTACGCCCCCTAAATATTGTATACTGTTATACAGGAGACACCAATATATAGTACGTGGGCTGAAAAAGCCGCAAAAAAATTAGCGACAAATAAAGTGCCTCGTCGCAAATCTCACACTGATGTCTCAACATGGTCGATTATATCATTCCCCATTTTGTTTGTCTACAGGATATTTGCAAAAAATACAAAATATAGAAAAATAAAAAATATGTGGACACAACATATTGTGGATTTGCCTTTGATTAATGTGGGACAGATAAAATACATCACAAAAACAGATGTAAAACTGCCTGTTATAGGAATGTGAAATCATTTGTGAGAATTCTATGAATTATTCCAAATTGCTTTATTTTTACAGGAAAATATGGTATAAGTTTACTCGTTGAAGTTTATCATGAAGATGGTTACACTTCTAATAAAAAGTAAAAGAGGTATGATTATGCGAAAATTTAATAAGGGATGTGCAGTTGTTCTTGCACTCGCTCTGTCCATGTCATTTATGACAGGCTGTGGCGACAGTAATGGTACGAGTGGAAAGCTGGATAATACAGAGAGTAAGGCAACATCTTCTGATGCTACAGAGAGTGCTGACAATTCATCAGAAGAATTTGCTTCTATAGAAGATATGGTAGACCAGTACGCAGCCGATGTAACACTCGGTGAGTACAAGGGCATGGAGTACGAGGCGAAGAGTACAGACGTCACAGACGAAGAGGTTCAGGCTAAGGTCGATTCATTTGTGAGCGGACTTGCCACATATGACAAGGACACAACGAGTGAGGCGAAGAGCGGAGATACAGTAAATATTGATTTCGTCGGAACTGTTGACGGCGAGGAGTTTGAAGGTGGGAACACCAACGGAAGCGGATATGATCTGCTGCTGGGTTCTGGTTCATTCATAGATAACTTTGAGGATCAGATCATAGGCCATAAGCCGGGTGAGACATTTACAGTAAATGTGACATTCCCTGAGGACTATAGTCAGGATAAGACTGAGTTAAACGGCAAGGCTGCCAAGTTTGAGACTACACTCAACTATATCAAGGTGAACAAGCCTGCGACATACAACGATGAGCTAGTGGCAAACAATACTTCATACAAGACAACAGCAGAGTATGAGGCCGCTGTACGTGAGCAGCTCAAGCAGGACAAGGAGGATTCAGCCCTTGCAAGCGCACAGAATGAGGTCATGGTTGCCGTTATAAACAACAGTACAATAGAGAATATATCAGCCGCTGATGTTCAGGCGAATGCGGACAATATCATTTCATCCATCAAGGCCCAGGCAGAGGCAAATGGAATAGAGTATGAGACATATCTCTACTATTATTATAGATATGATGATGTAGATACATTTGAGCAGTATGTTCAGCAGGTATGTGAGGAGTCACAGAAGGAGAAAATGGTCGTATGTGCCATTGCCAAGAAGGAGAACATCAGCGTCACAGATGATGAGGCTGACAAGTATCTGTCAAACTATGCCGAGAAGAACAGCGTTGATGAGTCTGCACTCAGACAGAATCTTACAGATATAGAGATAAAGTACAACGCTCTGGCTGAGAAGGTCATGAACTTCCTTATGGACAATGCAAAGGCGACAACTGAAGCAACAACTGAGGCTGCAGAGACCACAGAGTCAACAGAGGCAACTGACGCAGAGCAGGCTGAAGAGTAAGTAAAGGGGTACGGAGAAAGATATGAGAGCAAAGAAGATATTTGCAGCAGGAATGGTGGCAGTCATGTGTGCAGGCCTGATGACAGGCTGTGGCAGCAATGACACAAAGAGCCAGTTTAAGAAATTTTCAAAGTGTGCGACCATAGACAAGGCGGCATACACGGATATCGAATATGTTCCGGCATCAAGAGAGGTGTCAGAGGACGATGTAAACAGTGCGATAAGCAGTTTTTGCAGTGACAATTCCGAGACCACAGAGGACAAGACCAGCACGGTGGCAGATGGTGATAAGATCAATGTGGACTATGTTGAGACTATCTCAGGAACAGAGAAGGACAGCAAGACAGACTATACACTGACCATGGGCAATGACACTCTTGGTGATGGCAGTGACGATCAGCTCGTGGGAAGCAAGCCGGGTGATGTTAAGACGATCACAGTGACATATCCTGATGATTACAGTGACACTACAGTTGCCGGACTTACAGCAGAGTACAAGGTTACGATCAATTATATATCAGTTACCACGGTGCCTGAGTATACAGACGCACTGGTCAAGAAGGCTACTGATGGTGAGTATACAACAACCGATGATTACACAGCACATCTGAAGGAAGATCTTCAGAAGGACAAGGACGACTCAGCGGACGAGACAGACAGAGCTTCTGTTCTCAAGGCTGTTGAGGAGAAGGTTACATTTGACAAGTATCCTGAGGATGAGATCACTTCTTATGTTCAGTCCATGGTGTCAAATGTGAGAAGTGCCGCAGACAACTATGGAATCGATTTCGAGACATACATGAAGTATTTCTATGGATATGAGGATGAGGCATCATTCCTTGAGTACCTTCACACCACAGTTGAGAACGTCATGAAGGAGAAGATCGTTGTGTCATGCATAGCAATGGACAATGACCTCATCGCCGATAACGCAGACATAAAGGCGTACAGACAGAAGGTTATGGACAAGAACAATCTGGAGAATGACTCAGACGTGGACAAGTATTACTCAGAGTCAGATCTGATGTTCTATGCCACAGAGGAGAATGTGCTTGACTATCTCATGAACAGATCAGTTCAGGTGGAGGCAACTGCAACAGATGCATCTGAGGCAGCCACAGAGGAGTAAGCCGCACGCGATATATTTGAATATGGATAAGCTGATAGAGACCGAGGTTTTATGCCCGGTCTCTATTGTCGTCTATAGACAAATGAATCTGTGGTTTATCCACATTGACTAAGGGGCTCCGGGGATTTAAAATAAAAGAGAACATGTCTTTATTTTAAAGATGAAAAGGAAAGGGGATATTATGAGAAAGAACATTGCAAGAAAATGTCTGTGCATTGCTCTGGCTTCAGCTATGATGTTCGGTGAGGCGGGCACGGCTATGGCAGCCAGCGTGGAAAATGCAGCAGACGGAAGAACTGCTGCCACAGTGGCGGCGGAGGAACAGGCTGATGTGGCGGCAGCCAATGTCAGCATATGGTATGCGGGAGCTTATAAGAACTCAAGGACCATAACGGTCAACGCAAGCGGCCAGGCTTACAGAGTTGAGGTCTGGGTCAATGGAGTAAAGTGCGGGGAGCAGTACAACGGAGAGGATCAGCAGTCCTTTAGTATTAACTGTGAGATACCGGCACTGCTTGATTCGACCTACAACGCAGAGGTCAGAGCCTATGATTCAAATGGAGAGGTGACTGTACAGAAGATTTCACCGGTCAAAACTGACAAGGTGAGCTTTGATGGTGATCTTAGTGTTAGTGTAGGATATACAATCGGAAGCACAGGCTATGCGAAACCAGGCGATGTGTATATCAGTGCAGATCTTGATAGCTGGCATTCGGCGGAGATCAGCTATGAGGTTCAGAGGGCGGCCAAGTCAGGCGGACCATTTACAACCATCGGAACCGGAAAGACAGTTGACACGTCAAGACTTACCTATCTTGACAGCAGTGCGAAGACAGGGAGTACATATTATTACAGATTCAGGATCGTGAGCGGTTCAGATCAGTATGTGAAGACGAGCAAGGTCATAGCTACAAGTAAGACAGCTTCAGTAAAGGTGGGCATTCCAGAGGTGGATCAGCTCAACGCTTCAAGCATGAATGCATCTGAAAAGACAAAGAAGCCGGGAGTATTCCTGTGGATGACCAGCAATTTTGCAAATCAGTACGATGTATACCGCTCAACAAACAAGAGCAAGGGCTACAGAAAGATAAAGACTATATATTCTGCTGATTTCACGGACACAGCGGTCAAGAGTGGAACGGTATACTACTACAAGGTAGTGCCAAAGTATTACGACTCACAGACACGAAAGATAACAACAGGAAAGACATCTGATGTTGTCGGCGTAAAGTTTATCATGAATGCAGCAGGTGCACCTAGCCTTATACAGACAGGCAACAGATCACTGAAGTGTACATGGGCTGCGGACAATACCGCAGACGTATCATACGAAGTATGGGCAAAGAGAACCGATATAACCGGTGATGCATACAAGCGTATGGTGGTCACCAAGAAAAACTCATGCACCCTTACAAAGCTTGATCCGAACGGAACATACAAGGTGATGATAAGGACAGTCAAGAAATCAGGAGCTGCCGTGAGATATGAGACGACAGATACATCTGAGAGGACCATGGGTTACACCAAGAGAGTCCAGGATCTGACTGCGGGAGCTGTATCTTCATCACTGAACGGCAAGAAGGATGTCCTGTCTGTAAGATATTCTCTCACATGGTACAGAGACTGGGGCGCATCAGGATATGTTATATCAGGCCTCAACAGCAGTACAGGCAAGATAGAGACCATCAAGAAGATAACATCAGGAAAAAAGACATCATATACATTTACAAACACATGTGCCAAGGGCAAGGAGCGCAAATACTCCCAGATATATGTGAGACCATATAAGGGAAAGGCAAGCGGTGAGGATAACACTCTGTGGAATTCAGAGATGCCAAGTGCAAAGCGTGTTAAGGCTGTAAAGAAGAGCGCGACATCGACCAAGATAACATGGTCTGGTGTAAGCGGTGCAAAGGAATACTATGTATACAGAACTACAGAGCTCGGCGTACGTCAGTACATAGGCTCGACAAAGACAACTAACTTCACGGATGTGAACGTGACAGACGGAATGAAGTATACATACTCTGTTGTTGTAGGCACAGACTTTGGATTCAGCAGCGGATATGATTTGTATAGCAGTGACTATACACATAAGCTTGCATCACCGGCCATAACAAAGGTTGTAAACGGTTCCAAGGGTACAGCGACTGTAACATGGAAGAAGGTTACAAATGCAACCAGATACTATGTATACCGCTCAACCAGCAAGAATGGAACATACAAGCTGGTCGGCAAGACTGGGGCTACAAAGCTTTCATACATGAACAAGAAGCTCAAGAAGGGAACGACCTATTACTACAAGGTTGTGGCTTCAACAGTTAATGATGGAGGAAAGACAGTCAAGTCAGTTGCATCACATGCAAAGGGAATAAAGATCCGCAAATAGATGAAAAGGGGTAAACTATGAAGAATAGATTGATAAAGAAAGCTTTATGCGTGGCGCTTGCTTCAACCATGGTGTTTGGTGAGGCATTGCCAGCAATGGCAGCAGACGGCAGTGCAAATGTACAGTCTGCTCAGGCTGAGGTGGCATTTGCCGGAGAAGCATCCATATCATATTTCAATGTAGGAGGCGGGGATACTGTAAGCAGCGGCTCAGTATATATA
>CAVCCL010000170.1:0-5861 GCA_963600665.1 Bifidobacterium catenulatum
TATATAAGGATGGAAAGGCCATTGACTATACAGTAGATGAGGTCACTACAACAGCCGGATATACAAAGAAGGTTACCGGTGATGCCAAGACAGGATTTGTAATAACCAACAGCTACACACCTGAGACCATTGATATAGATGGTACAAAGACGTGGAGCGATGCAAATGATCAGGATGGTAAGAGACCTAAGAGCATCACAGTAAATCTTCTTGCTAATGGTCAGACTTACAAGACAAAGACTGTTACAGAGGCAGATGGCTGGAAATACAGCTTTACAGATCTTCCAAAGTACAGTGATGGCAATGAGATCACATACACCATCACAGAGGATGTAGTTGAGGATTACACAACTGTAATAAATGGATATGACATTACAAACACATATGCACCGGCTAAGACAAGCATATCAGTCACAAAGAGCTGGGACGATGTGCAGAACCAGGACGGCAAGAGACCTAAAACTGTAAAGGTTCAGCTCGTTGCGAATGGAACTGCTGTGGCAGATTCAGAGAAAACTCTGAGTGCCGCTAACAACTGGACATATACATGGACAGACCTTGCAGTATATGATAATGGTACAGCCATTGACTATACAGTTGAGGAGACAGATATTTCAAATGGTTATACTCCTTCGATAACAGGAGATATGACAAGCGGATATATTGTTACTAACAGCTATACACCAGAGACAACATCTATAGACGGTGTCAAGATCTGGGATGATAATAACAATCAGGATGGTAAGCGACCAACAAGCATCACAGTTAATCTGTTTGCTGATGGAACAAAGATCAAGAGTCTTGCAGTTACAGCGGCAGACGACTGGAAGTTCAGCTTTACGGATCTTCCGAAGTATGCAGCAGGTGCAGAGATAACCTACGAGGTTACAGAGGATGCAGTTGCCGGATACACAACAGCAGTGGCAGGCGACGCTGAGAATGGATATACATTTACCAACAGCCACACACCAGAGACGGTTGATATCAACGGAACAAAGACATGGAACGATGCAGAGAATCAGGATGGCAAGAGACCAACAAGCATCAATGTCAAGCTCCTTGCAAACGGAAGTGTTTATGCCGAGAAGGAAGTAACTGAGGCAGACGGCTGGAAGTACAGCTTTACAGATCTTCCAAAATACAGCAATGGAAATGCAATCACATACACCATCACTGAGGATGCTGTTGAGGATTATAAGACAGTCGTTAACGGCTACGATATCACCAACAGTTACACACCTGGAAAGACAAGCGTATCAGTAACTAAGTCATGGGATGATGCAGATAATCAGGATGGCAAGAGAGCTACGAGCATAAAAGTAAGACTTCTTGCTGATGGAAGTGTTGTGACAGGTTCTGAGGTGGATCTCAGCGATGCTAATAACTGGAACTATACATGGAGTGATCTTGATATCAACAAGAGTGGAACACCTGTTGATTACACAGTTGAAGAGCTTACAACAGTTCCGGGATATAAGACAGTCATCACAGGCTCTGCCAAGACAGGTTATATAATCAAGAACAGTTATACACCAGAGACCACATCAATAAGTGGTAAGAAGACATGGAATGATGCGGATGATCAGGATGGTCTGAGACCGGACAGAATCACAGTAAATCTTCTTGCAAATGGCGTAAAGACGGCAGAGAAGGAAGTTACGGCTGCAGATGGCTGGAAGTACAGCTTTACAGATCTTCCAAAGTATGCAGCAGGAATAGAGATCACATATACAGTAACTGAGAATACTGTTACCGGATATACAACGTCTGTGACAGGTTATGATATCACGAATTCATATACACCTGGAAAGACAAGCGTGTCAGTAACCAAGACCTGGGACGATGCAGATGATCAGGATGGCAAGAGACCTTCAGGCGTAAAGGTTGAGCTCCTTGCTGACGGAACTCCGGTTGCCGGCTCCGAAGTAACACTTAATGCGGGCAATAGCTGGACATATACATGGAGTGATCTGGATGTCAAGAAAAATGGTACAGCTATCGTCTATACTGTAAGAGAGATAACGGCTGTAGCAGGTTACACAACAAGTATCACAGGTGATGCTCAGACTGGATTTACAGTCAAGAACAGCTACACGCCGGAGACTATATCTATAAGCGGTAAGAAGACATGGAATGATGCGAACAATCAGGACGGCAAGAGACCTGAGAACATAACCGTAAATCTTCTTGCTGACGGCGCAGTATATGCTACAAAGACAGTAACTGCTGATGAGAATTGGGAGTACAGTTTCACAGATCTTCCAAAGTATAAGGCAGGCAATGAGATAACATATACAGTTACAGAGAATGCCGTACCTGGATATACAACAAGTGTCAATGGTTACGATATAACCAACAGCTACACACCAGGAAAGACAAGTATATCCGTGACGAAGAAGTGGACTGACAACAATGATCAGGATGGCAAGAGAACAGCCAGTGTTAAGGTAAGACTTATAGCTGACGGACAGGCTGTTGCAGGCTCTGAGGTAACACTCAGCAATACAAACAACTGGACACATACATGGAGTTCACTTGACGAGAAGAAGAATGGACAGACCATAAAATACACCGTGGAAGAGACCACAGTTGTGGACGGTTATACAACAACCATAACAGGGGATGCCACAGGCGGATATGTTGTTGAGAATCAGCACACACCAGAGACAGTGGATGTAAGCGGTGCAAAGACATGGGCTGATGACAATGACCAGTACAGCATGAGACCTGCTTCGATCACAGTTAAGCTTCTTGCAGATGATGTGGTTATAAAGAGTGTTGATGTCACTGCAGCAGACAACTGGGAGTACAGCTTTACAGATCTTCCAAAGTACAGAGACAACGGTGTACAGGTCAAGTATTCAGTTGCAGAGAATCCGGTATACGGATACACCACAACAGTAAATGGTTACGACATTACAAATACAATAATGCTCGGAAGCATCAGCTTCACCAAGGCAGGACTTTATAAGGAGTCATGTGCGAAGAATCCGAACGATGTGAAGATGCTTGACGGTGTTGAGTTCTCACTTTATGACGGCAATGATACAGCATGTACAAATGCGATAGCCACAGCCAAGAGCGTAAATGGAACAGTTACATTTGATAAGCTTAAGTTTGGTACTTATCTCATCAAAGAGACTAAGACAGTTGGCAATTATATAATTGACGATACTGTATACAAGGCGGAAGTAACTGAGGAAAATGTAAATACATATGCTTCACTTCAGGGCGTTAAGAATAATACCCTTATAAACGACCTTCCAAGAACTGATATCAAGATCGAGAAGGTTGCAGAGGAGGACAACGGTGTCAGACTTCCAAATTCCGTATATGGCCTTTACAAGAAGGACGAGAACGGCAAGGAAGAGTTGGTTGCTGAGGCGACAACAGACAGCGATGGTGTTCTGAAGTTTGAGGGAATCCTTGTCGGAACAGAGTATACGATCAAGGAGATCCAGGCACCTGATGGAAGTTATGTATCAGAGCAGCCTATATCCATCAAGTTCAAGAAGGATGAGAATGGCAATATCACCGTTGAGTCATTTGATGGAGGATTTAACACAGACTCAGGTAAGGTAACAGCCAGAGTTGACGAGAATGGCAATATTACATGGCTTGAGCCTTCAGTAAAATACAGCTTCGAGAAGGTTGATGAGGACGGCAATCCTGTTAAGGGTGCGACACTCAGGATCGAAGATGCCGATGGAAAGCTTATTGATGAGTGGGTAACAGATGGCAGTGTCCATGAGGTTAACCGAGTTCTTGCAGTCGGCAAGACATATACGCTCATTGAGACAGAGGCTCCGGAAGGTTATGAACTGGCAGAGGATATTGAATTTACAGTATCTGATGAGAAGGTTGCTGCAGGAGAAGATGTCGTAGTGACTATTACGATGGTCGATAAGAAGTCGACAACGACTACAGAGACAACCACGGAGGTCACAACAACAGAGACGACCACCGAGATCACGACCACAGGAACCACAACGGAGACAACAACAGAGGATCATCCGGGACCAAATACAGGTGACGGAGCACCAATCATACCGATCGCAGTGATACTCTTCATAAGTCTTGCAGGATGTGGAGTCATAGTCATCGGAAAGAGAAGAAAAGAGAATCAGAACAACAGATAATTTTTTATTCCACCTATAGGAAACTATAGGTGGAATTTTTTTCATAAAAATTGATACGATGACATAATCTATATATAGGAAATACTTGTGCATGATATAATCACGATTATTGTTAACAGTAATTAACTTATGTCAACAAAATGCGAGTAGGAGGGTATATGGAGAATTATCAGGTCTATCAGGATATCAACGCCAGAACAAATGGAGAGATATACATAGGAGTTGTCGGTCCGGTGAGAACGGGAAAATCCACATTTATAAAGAGATTTATGAACCAGATGGTCATTCCCAATATTTCAGGGGAAAACGACAGGCAGCTTGCACAGGATGAACTGCCGCAGTCGGCGTCAGGAAAGACCATAATGACAACTGAGCCGAAATTTATACCAAAAGAAGCCGTATCCATCAATGTAGCCGACAATCTGGATATGAAGGTCAAGATGATCGATTGTGTGGGTTATGTCGTCAAGGATGCCGAGGGTCAGTTTGAGGATGGCAAGGAGAGAATGGTGAGAACACCGTGGTTCGACTATGATATTCCGTTCTCCAAGGCGGCGGAGATAGGTACAAATAAGGTTATCAATAATCATTCGACTGTTGGTATTGTTGTAACCACGGATGGCAGCTTTGGTGAACTTCCGAGGGAGAGCTATCTTGAGGCCGAACAGAAGACTGTTGATGAGCTGAAGGCCATTGGAAAGCCATTTGTCATACTTCTCAACACTGACAAACCATCGAGCAGTCAGACAGCCGCGCTCTCGGCGGAAATAAGCGATACATATGGTGCAAGTGTTATTCCGGTGAACGTGGAGCAGCTCAGGGAATCGGATATTACATATATTTTTACAGAGCTTCTTATGAGCTTCCCGGTCACATCTATATATTTTGAGATACCCAAATGGCTTGAGGTCGTCGATGATGACAACGAGATCAAGAGCAGCGTTATATGTGATGCAGCCCAGATAATGGCAGTTGCAGACAGCCTGAGAGATATCGATCACATGGACTACCCTGAGAATGAATATGTCAAGAGTTATAAGTGTTCCAGCATAAATATGGCTGATGGATGTGTGAATATAGACGTTGATATTTATGATAATTATTATTACGCGATGCTGTCAGACATGATGGGCGCAGATATAACAAACGAGTATGATTTTATCACGGAGCTCAAATCCATGGCGGACAACCGGAAGTATTGTGTAAGCGTCATGGGAGCGCTGGAACAGGTGAACAATGGCGGTTATGGTCTGGTGATGCCTGACAAGACAAATATCCAGCTCGGAAGCCCCGAGGTTATCAAGACAGGAGGAAAATTCGGAGTAAAGATATCTGCAAGTGCACCTTCCGTGCATATGATCAAGGCAAATATCACGACAGAGATCATGCCGCTTGTGGGAAGCAAGGAGCAGGCAGATGATCTGGTCACATACATATCTGATAACAGCGATGATGGAGATATGTGGGGAGTCAATATATTTGGCAAGACCATAGAACAGCTAGTCGATGACGGACTTAACAACAAGGTCAGCAAGATAGGCGCAGAAAGCCAGCAGAAGCTTCAGAATACCATGGAGAAGATCGTAAATGACGGCAATGGCGGAATGGTGTGCATAATAATATAAGATTGCATATTTATGGCAGGCTATGTTAAAATGTCTAAGGTGTTCTGGTGGATGCCTTAGACATTTCTATGTCTGGGTATGGAACAGATTATGGTGG
>CAVCCL010000170.1:5871-14227 GCA_963600665.1 Bifidobacterium catenulatum
GATGGAGACGTACATATGTCTGCGATAGATGTAAAGCTTAATGTATTTGAGGGTCCACTGGATCTTCTTTTGCATTTGATAGAGAAAAATAAAGTCAATATATACGATATTCCGATCGTCACTATCACAGAGCAGTATCTGGAATATGTGAACAACATGGAGGAAGAGGATCTTGACGTCATGAGCGAATTTCTCGTCATGGCGGCGACTCTGATCAAGATCAAGTCCAAGATGCTCCTGCCGAAGGATGAGGAGGATCCTGAGGACGAGGAGGATCCTAGAGAAGAGCTCGTCAGACGACTTCTTGAGTACAAGATGTACAAGTATGCTGCCGGAGAGCTGAAGGATCTGGAGATAGAGGGCAACAAGGCATTTTTCAAGAAGGCGACCATACCGTCTGAGGTGAAGAATGTCAAGCAGGAGGTAGATCCTTACGAGCTTATATCCAAGGCTGACGTGGATCTCCAGAAGCTTAACGAGATATTCAAATCGGTTATGCGAAAGCAGGTTGACAAGGTAGATCCGATACGAAGCAAATTCAAAGAGATCGAGAGGGAGGAGATTTCCCTTGAGGAGAAGATGGCAGAGGTTAGAGAACAGGTCAGAGGACTGGAGGGTATAAACTTCAGGACACTGCTTGAGATGCAGGCATCCAAGATGAATATCATAGTCACATTCCTTGCCATACTGGAGCTTATGAAGATAGGCGCCATAGCGATCAGACAGGAAGATATATTCGGAGAGATCATCATTGATTCTCTGGATACTATATAGAGATGAGGTAACGATGAATAACGAAGATTTACAGAATGAGGAAATAGATGAAGTAAATACCCCTTCAGAAGAGAATGAGGAGGCCAGGACGGACAAGGAGTACAGTGACGATTATCTCACATCCGCCATCGAGGCGATACTTTTCTCAGTGGGTGAGTCAGTATCGATTGACAGACTTGCCTCAGCTCTCGAGATGGACAAAAAGAAGCTTACAAAGCAGCTTGAGGGTATCATATATAATTACAACAACAGCGACAGAGGTATCAGGATCATAGATCTTGACGGCTCGCTTCAGCTCTGCACGCGCAACGAATACTATGGAATCCTTGCCAAGGTGGTCAATACACCGAAGAAGCTTTCCCTCACAGATGTTGTGCTTGAGACTTTGTCTATAATTGCATACAAACAGCCTATAACAAGGCCGGAGATCGAGGCTATAAGAGGAGTTTCATGTGTACATGCCATCAATAAGCTCATAGAGTACAATCTCGTACAGGAGGTTGGAAGACTTGATGCTCCGGGACGGCCTATCATGTTCGGAACAACAGAGGAATTCCTTAGATGCTTTGGAGTGTCATCGACAAATGATCTTCCGATGATAAGCCCTGACAAGATAGAGGACTTCAAGAAGGAAGCGCTGGAGGAAGCCGATTTCACACTCAGTGTGGATACGACATCCGAAGAATAACAGACACATTCCTGTAATATAATATCATGACCAATATTATAAGGATATGACGATATATGCATATATTTTCTACAGGAAAAAGATCGCACATAAGGCGATTTATGTTGCTTTTTGCAGCCTGGACTGCAGCAAGTCTGGCAATACAGTTTTTCGTTTATAGCAATATATCTATAAAAGTATCTGCAGAGGAAGAAGATAAAGTGGATGTTCAGCTATTTGCAAGAAATGCAGTTCTGCTTGACGGGGAGACTGGAGATATACTATATGACAAATGTAGTGATGAGCACAGACCCAACGCCAGCACGACCAAGATACTTACATGTATACTTGCGATCGAGTGCGGAGATCTTGCGGATGAGGTGACAGCTTCATCCTATGCCTCCAAGATGCCTGAGGTCAGACTGGGGGTTCAGGACGGCGAGAAGTACACACTTGAAGACATGTTGTACGCCATGATGCTCGAGAGCTACAACGACGCCGCTGTAGTCATAGCGGAACATATCGGCGGCAGTGTACAGCACTTTGCGGAGATGATGAACGCAAAGGCTGAGGAGATAGGCTGCCATTCTACATATTTTATCACGCCAAATGGTCTGGATGCCCAGGACGAAAATGGCGTCCATGGCACCTCCGCGGAGGATCTTGCCAGGATCATGAGGTATTGTATTCTTATTTCACCCCAAAAGGATGAATTTCTGAAGATTACCCGAACAAAATCATACACATTTACTGATAATACCGGAAATAGAACATTTGCATGCATTAATCACAATGCATTTCTCGATATGATGCCATGCGCATTGTCGGGAAAGACCGGATTTACCTGCGATGCTGGATACTGCTATATCGGAGCTGCGGAGGTTGAGGGACATACATATATATGGGCTCTCCTTGGCTGCGGATGGCCGAACAATAAGACTTATAAATGGAAAGATTCCAGAGCTCTTGTGGCATTTGCACAGGAACACACCGTATACACGGAGCTTAAGGCACCTGCTCCGCCTGACATCAAGATAACTTATTCATCGGGCTCGTCGGTAGATGGAAGCACAGTGACAAAATGCAGCCTGAATAGGACAGTGACAGCATCTGAAGGTAGTATACAGTATGTATACAAAGTCGCGGATACATTAAAGGCACCCGTGCACAAAGGTGCTGTGGCCGGTTCACTTGAGGTATACCTGGACGATGAACTTATAGATGTTGAGAATGTTATTGTGTCCGAGGAGATAGCAGATGTGACATTTAAGGATGAGATAATAAAAGTTTTATACCGTGCTGCCATGTAACATTTGCCCGGCACAGGCATATCCTAAATTATCAATAATATAAGGGCGGTGCACTGAGGTATGGATATGGATTGTGTATACTACGTGGTAGGCGGTGACAGGAGAAGCTGCTATATGTCTCTCAGTCTGGCGGAGAAAGGCTGTAATGTGTTTCATTTCGATCCATATGATGCCGATCTGCTGAGACATTCGCCAGTCACCATCATTTCGGGGGCTTCAGGAGTGGGCTTTCGCAGGCTAATAGAGGGCGAATGTGCGTCTCCTTCGGCTGAAAGACTGAAAGCGATCATTCTTCCAGTGCCTGTTACAAGGGATGGGGAATTTGTCAATGGCAGAACGCTTCTCACGGTGAACAGTATTCTGGAATGTAGCACTGAATTTGACATTGTATTCGGAGGCGGGATAGGCAAATATATGTCTGACACAAATGAAACAGGTCCTTATGTATTTGATTTTCTTGCGGATGATGTTGTGGCCGAGAGAAATGCAGTTGCAACCGCGGAGGGGGCAGTCTGCGATGCGGAGGAGCTGTCTGATATTAATATAGACGGAAGCGTATGCCTTGTGACAGGATTTGGCAAATGTGCCAGAGCCCTTGCAAGGAGGCTCTCATCATGGGGCGCAGATGTCGTGGTCATGGCTAGACGCCCGAAGCAGAGAGGCGACGCTGCCCTGTGTGGATATAAGGTCATGTCATTTGAGGATGTGCCTATATATGGCCATGTTCTGTCGGAGGTGGATTTCTGTTTTAACACGGTTCCTGCCCGGGTGATATGTGAGGATATATTGTCGCAGTTTCACCAGGGGGCAGTTGTCGTCGATATTGCGTCCATGCCCGGAGGGGTGGATTTAGACTACTGCAAGGAGCATGACATTCCTTACCGCCACAGTCTCGGCATCCCGGGCAAACTTTCGCCCAGAACATCGGGAATAATTCTTGCCGATGCCGCTGTGAAGGTGGCATCGAATCACAATAAATAGGAGAGAATATAACATGGATTTATCAAAGTGCAATGTAGGTGTGGCAATAACCGGTTCATTTTGTACCTTTGATAAGATTAAGATAGAAATAAAGAAAATGGTTGAGATGGGAATAAATGTGTATCCGATATTCTCACCTCACTCTGCAGAGTACGACACAAGATTTGGAGAAGCCGACAAATTCGTAAATGACGTCGAGACGATAGCAGGCCGGAAGGGAATTTACACCATACAGGAGGCGGAGCCGATAGGGCCTAAGGCTTATCTGGATGCGCTGGTCATTGCGCCTTGTACCGGCAACACCATTGCCAAGCTGACAAATGGAATAACCGACACATCGGTTCTCATGGCAGCGAAGGCGCATCTGAGGAACAACAAACCACTCATCATATCGGTTTCAACAAATGACGCCATGGGTATGAACTTCAAAAATATAGGCCAGCTCATGAATATGAAAAATATTTATTTTGTTCCATTTGAACAGGACAACTGTGTGAAGAAACCAAATTCGCTCATAAGCAGGCTTGATCTCATCCCTGCCACCATAGAGGAGGCTCTTGCAGGCAGACAGATACAGCCGGTTCTCATAAAATAGTTTTTTGCACCCGATAGGGTATAATACCATTTTTGTTGATGATTATTATACCTTATCGGGTGTAATTTTGCTTTGTACTATATGTTTTATACCCGTTAAGGTATAAAAACTAATAAATTCAATTGAAATTATACCTTATCGGGTGTAATATGTAAGAAGAATTACGTATAAGAGGTAATAACGATGAATAAGATAGCTGAATTCATAAAGACTAACAGAAAAGAAGCGGGACTTACACAGGAAGAATTTGCAATAAGATCGGGACTTGGACTTAGATTTGTCCGCGAACTTGAACAGGGGAAAGAAACTGTCCGTATGGACAAGGTAAATGAGGCACTTGCAATGTTTGGTATGGAGGCGGTTCCTGGAAGGAAGGATGATTGATGGTGGATACTACTTTTAGAACGGCTTATGTATATATAAGAAATGAATTTGCAGGAATTTTATGCGAGACTGATGAGGGATATACATTTTCATACGATGAAGAATATCTTGAGGGAGAGAATGCCAGTGCTGTATCACTTACCATGCCGTTGTCGAAGGATATGTATCGATCCAGGACTTTATTTTCTTTTTTTGATGGGCTCATTCCCGAGGGCTGGCTGCTTGATGTTGTCAGCAGAAATTGGAAAATAGATGTAAGGGACAGGTTTGGATTACTGCTTGTTGCATGCCGCGATGCGATAGGTAATGTCAGTGTCAGGGAGGAACGCATATGAATTGTTTGTGCTGTGGAAAAGCTTTGAAGAATGATGATGGAACAGGCTGGCATAAGGCTTGTGTGAAGAGATTCTTCTCGACAGCCAAGCTGCCGGATATAGATATAGATGAACAAAAACTCAGGAATCTCGTGACAGAGACAATAAGCCGAGGCTACACAGTTCCAGGTGTTCAGAAAAAACTGTCATTGCATCTGCTTTCTGAGCCGGGAAATCCCAGGCTTACATTGGTAAATTATCCTACTGGATATATCCTGAAACCTCAGGTAGAGCAATTTGAGGCTATGCCGGAAGCAGAACATCTAGTAATGTCCATGGCTGATATGATAGGAATATCAACTGTTCCGCATGCGTTGATAAGGGAACATGGACAAATGGCATATATTACCCGTAGAGTGGACAGGTTATTTGAAAAAACATCAGTCAGAATGCTGGCAATGGAGGATTTCTGTCAGTTGGATTACCGACTTACCCAGGACAAATACAGGGGATCGTATGAGAGATGTGCTAAGATAATAGAAAAAAATTCAAACAAGCCTGGTTTGGATATGGCAGAATTTTATATGAGAATTGTGTTTTCGTTTGTGACAGGTAATTCAGATATGCACCTGAAGAATTTTTCACTTATTGAAACATATGAAGGAAGTGGAGAATATGTATTGTCGCCTGCGTATGATCTGCTGCCAGTGAACATTATAATGCCTGAGGATACAGAACAATTGGCAATGCCGATGAATGGCAAAAAAAGAAATATCAGGAGAAAGGATTTTCTTGTATTTGCAGATGAGTGTGGTATCAGCCGGATATCGGCGGAAAAGATGATTGGTTTGATAGTCAAACATAAGGATAAAATGAAATGTATGTGTAATGGATCGTATTTACCGGAAAATATGAAATCTAACCTAAATCAGTTGATTGATGAAAGGATGGCTGTATTAGAATAACAAGTTATAAGATAATGGAAATACCCTGAATTGTTTCAAATAAATAATTCAGGGTATTTTTTATTGACCATTTTTGTGGGTACAGGTATAATATTTATTGTGAGACAGGGAGTATCACAATATAACTTTGGAGTGTAAAGAAATATATGAGGGATCCGGAAAAACTTAAAGAGGAAATGGATGAGCGCAACCGGAAGATTCTTGACGTTGCATTTGAACTGTTCGTAGACAAGAAGATAGAGGCGGTGAGCATGGGAGATATTGCAAGAGCGGCCGAGGTTGGACGAGCTACATTGTTCAGGTACTATCCGAGTAAACTGGAGCTGGTCATAGCGGTATGTGCTGATCAGTGGAAGAGATACCTGGATGGCCTGGACGAAAGAAGACCTATATCGTCTGTACATGACATACCAGCCATAGACAGGCTGATATTTACCATGGACAGTTACATAGACATGTATCAGAACCACAAGGCGTTGCTGAAGTACAACGATAACTTCAACTACTATGTGACGCATGAGGGCAAGAACAATGATCAGCTTGTAGATTTCCACAGTTCACTGTATTCGGTGGATACCAGACTTCACATGATGTACGAGAAGGCGAAGGTGGATAGAACTATACGGACGGACATTCCTGAAGCGGAATTCATGCGAGTAACGGTTCATTCCATGATGACGGCCTGCGCCCACTATGCGGAGGGCTTCATATGGGGATCGGACGACAACAAGGACTACACAGACGAGCTTATAATGATCAAGGAAATGATACTTGATTATGCAACAAAAGGGATAAAGTAACAGAGTTTATAGGATAGAATGTTATGGAAATGGAGGTATGGAATGAGAAAGGGAATACTATTTAAGAAGGGAATTATAACAGCACTTACGGTGGCGATGGTTACGTCGCTGGCGCCTGTGATCGGGGCAGGTGGCTTAAAAACAATCACTGCGAAAGCTGAAGGAACAGAATCGCACAACTATAATTCGCAGGGTTTTTGTACAGAATGTGATGCTTACCAGCCGGCGGTGCTCACTACAGACAAGTATGATATTGACGATGATAATAGCAAGGACGATGTGTACGAGATTGGAAATGCAGGTCAGCTTTTCTGGTTTGCAGGACTTGTAAACGGCACTTTTGATGGAGTTGAACAAAACACATCAGCCAATGCAATTCTGACAGCCAACATCACAGCAAATGAAAATCTTCTTGATTCCTTACAATACGATGCAGAGGGCAACGTTTCCAACGGAAGTGATTTTATAAGCTGGACACCGATTGCAGATTGTACGGAAGATCATATAACACAGTATTCAGGAACGTTTGACGGAAATAATAAAACCGTAAGTGGTTTATACTTTAATGATAATTCAACACGTATTGGATTATTCGGAAGTTCAAATGCCGATGGCAACATAAAAAATGTTGGAGTTGTTGATTCCTATTTCAAGGGGGATGATTTTGTAGGCGGTGTGTGTGGACGCAATGACGGCACAATCACAAACTGTTATAATTCAGGAAATCTTACCGCTATTGAGCCATCTGCTGCTATAGGCGGTATATGTGGATACAATGGCGGCACAATCACAAACTGTTATAACACAGGAACTGTTACCGCTACCGGCTCAGTAGCTTCTGTGGGTGGTGTGTGTGGCTGTAGTATTGCACCAATTTCAAACTGTTATAACATAGGAACTGTTACTGCTACTGGATCAAGTGCTGATATAGGCGATATATGTGGATACAATTTTGGTCCAATTACAAATTGCTATTACCTCGCAGACACAGAAGATGAAAATGGCGGCAAAACCGCTGCACAATTCGCAAGCGGTGAAATTGCGTATTTCCTGTCACAGGGCTGCTCAACCGGAGAAGGTGATGCCACCGTGACTTACGATGGCTCCATCTGGGGACAGACCATCGGAACAGACACCTATCCTGTATTATATGGCATAAAAGTATATAAGAACATAACTTATTTGGGCTGTAACGATTCGTCTGACGTTGTCTCGGTTGCATATAGCAATGAAGATAAGACAACTTATGGAGATCATGACTATGTTGACGGAGTGTGCAGATACTATGACGAAGAAGCATTGGCATCTGTAACAAGTGGTGAGATTATCACATACTATCCATCACTTCAGGATGCTATAGATTATGCCGAAAACATGCCTGGCAGTGTTGTTGCTGTGATTGCAGATACAGATAATGGTAATTTCTACGTAAACAATCCTGATTCTGATTTTACCATTGATATAAATGGAAATAATGTAGGAAGTATTGTAGCAAACAACGGAAAAATATCAATAATTGATTCAAAAACGAACGGTAAAATATGGGGCGGCTTAACAGTAAATAGT
>CAVCCL010000171.1:0-9588 GCA_963600665.1 Bifidobacterium catenulatum
ACACAAACCTGTCAAATGCGCCATGGTACATGATAGATGCAAAAGAGAGAAAATGGGCTGAACTGCAGATCCTTGACATCATCAATCAGGGTATAGAGACGGCTCTGCTCAATCAGGGGCACGCTGCGCCGATACTGCAGAATACATTTGCACTCAAGAAGATCACGAAGCTTTCTGAGGTGTCACTCGACAAGAAGCTCACGGATGAGGAGTACAAGGAAGAACTCGACAAGCTGCAGAAGAAACTCGGCAGACTCCACAACGAACTTTACCAGAAGAAGATACCGGTCATCATAGGCTATGAGGGCTGGGATGCGGCAGGCAAGGGTGGAAATATCAAAAGGATAACGGAGGCACTTGATGCCAGAGGCTATGTGGTAAATCCTATAGCAAGTCCTGAGCCGCATGAGAAAGCAAGGCATTTCCTGTGGCGATTCTGGACAAGACTTCCGAAGTCAGGACATGTGGCGATATTTGACAGAACATGGTATGGCAGAGTCATGGTTGAGAGACTGGAGGGCTTCTGCTCGGAAAATGACTGGCAGAGGGCGTACAACGAGATAAATGAATTCGAGAAGGAACTCCACGACTGGGGTGCGATCGTCATCAAATTCTGGGTTCAGATAGACAAGGATACACAGCTTGAGAGATTCACTCTCAGACAGAACACGCCTGAGAAACGCTGGAAGATCACAGATGAGGACTGGCGCAACCGTGACAAATGGGATGACTATGAGACTGCGGTGGATGAGATGCTGGAGAAGACGAACACTAGCTTTGCTCCTTGGCATATATTGGAGTCAAATGACAAGAAGTATGCCAGAATAAAAGCCCTCAAGATAGTTATAAAGGCGATAGAGGACAAACTTGAGCAGGTTGAAAAGAACTAAAAATGCATATAGGACTGAGAGTCCATGCTGGAAATAGAACACATAAGGCGGTGATACACAACAGAAGTATCACCGCCTTTTCAAAAAGGTTTAAGGAAGGAAAAAGTTATTATCAGATTTAATTACTTTCTTTGATGATGGATACTCCAAGCGGAGTAAGTTCCAGACATCCATCAACGAAAATATTCGTCTGAATGTCTGTTCCGTGAACTTCAGATATTGTCTGAGGTTCGTTGGTGTTGTTAAGGTAAAATCCATATGCAGTTCCATCATCTGCATATCTGCAGTGATACTGAACTCCGTCAGGAAGCTCCTTTATGGCGATACCAGCGTTCACCAGCATCTGCTCCATGATCTCACCAAGTTTGCTGTAATCTATTCTTGCAGCCACGTAGTAGGCCTTGCCCTCGCCGTAGCTGTTCACTGTCACTGCTGCATTTCCAGCATAGAAATCAGAATCGTAGGTTCCAAGCACGTCCGCTGTTCCGACTCTCAGGATCTCGGCATAGTCACGGAGTTCGCATGAACTGCCATCTGTGAAGCTCACGTTGTTTCTGTCAGATGGATACAGGGTGTCTATCTCTTCACTGATGATTCCAAACACATCTGCAAGTCCATTTCCCGGGAATCCACCGAGTATACAGAGCTGATCCTTGTCTACATATCCCGTAAAGTAAGTGGACAGAAGCTGTCCGCCCCTTTTAACAAATGCGGCAAGAGACTCGGCTGTGCCATCTCTCAGCATGTAGAGCATAGGTGCAACAACCACATCGTAATCGTCGAGTGGTTCATCGGATGCGATGACGTCCACATCAACGCCGCGCTTTGTCAGCTCTTTGTATACAGATATACAGGTCTCAGGATATTTTTTTGATTCCTGCCCCAGAGCCTTGACATCATCTATGGCCCACATGTTGTCCCAGTCGAACAGCAGTGCGACCTTTGATCTGATGAGAGTGCCGGTTATCTCGGAGAGCCCATCAAGCTCTGCGCCGAGGGCGGCAACCTCTTTGAATATTCTGGTGTCATTTGTTCCGAGATGGTCAACGACGGCGCCGTGATACTGCTCAAATGAGCCTCTGCCCTTTCTCCACTGGAAATACTGGACTGTATCAGAACCGCAGGCGATTGCGTTGTATGAGAACAGTCTGTGTATGCCAGGTTTCTTCAGCTTGTTGTATGGATGCCAGTTTACAAGCCCAGGTGCGCTCTCCATGAGCATGAAAGGTTTGTCCTTCTTCATGGATCTCATAACTGCGTGGTCAAAGGTATTCTGTCCCATGACATCCGCAAGACTCTCGTAGTCGTTGTGGAATCTAGGGTATGAATCCCATGAGATCACATCCAGCTCCTTTGCCATCGGTCTGTAGTCGAGACCGTCATAGAGCTGCATGAAGTTGGTAGTTATCGGTATGTCAGGGGTGAGCTCTCTGAGGAGCTTTATCTCTGACTTCATGTAATCGTTCATGTTCCATGTGGTGAATCTCTTCCATTCGAGATTCAGTCCCATGATGCTGAAATCTCCATTTTTATAAGGCGGCTCGATCTGGGAGAAATCATTGTAGGAATGACTCCAGAAGGTTGTCCACCATGCCTTGTTCAGCTTGTTTATGTCGTGGTCGAACTTCTCTGCGAGATAATTCTGAAATCTCTTCACACAGAGACGACAGTAGCACTCCCCGCCAAGCTCATTTGACACATGCCACATGATAAGCCCCGGATGGTTGCCGACGTGGGCGTGGAGCTGACGGATGATATTGTCAACTTTTTCTCTGTATACAGGTGAGCTCATGCAGTGGTTCTCACGGACGCCCTGATGTTCCCTGACGTCATATGAGTCCACACGCCTGATCTCAGGATACTTCTGCGCCATCCATGCCGGTTTGCCGCCCGATGGTGTGGCAAGAACGGTGTAAATGCCTGCATTATACAGGTTGTCCATAACATCCTTTAGCCAGTCAAAATGGTACTCGCCCTCAACCGGCTCATATGCTGACCATGAAAATACACCAAGCGTAGCGGAAGTCATGCCGGCTTCCTTCATCATCTCTATGTCCTTCGCCAGGATGTCGGGGCGGTCAAGCCACTGCTCAGCGTTGTAATCGCCACCGTGTAATATGCCATTTATCTGCGGAAAAAGCTTATTTTTGTTCATATGTATATAACCTCCTGTAAATAAAAGGTAATGTTCGTAATAAGTCAAAAAGTATATAATAGATATGCGCAAGCGGTTGCACAATCTGTGATTTAAAGTTAGCACAAATAGGTAAATAATGCAATTATAAATTAGAAAAAGATTGAGATTTGTACAAAATCGACAAAAACCCAAGAGGACGCACTGAAAGGTAACTGTAGTGATAAATTATATTAAAATGGCTTAATACAAGGATTATTTAGCTGAGTGGATAAAGAAATTGACGTTGTTCAAAGTTGCGCAATTTGTCAATTCCTACAAGATGTGTAAATGTGAGTCAAAAAACTATCGGAGAAAGTCAAAAATCTTTATAATAGGAAGTAATAGGGATGTACGTGTAAATTGGTTGGTGTTCAAGTGAAAAGGGAGGAAGTATATGAGAAAAGAGAAAAGGCAAAGTTCAAATATAAACCGTGACGAGGAATCCGGGATGTATCTGCGATTAAAAAAGCATCTGTGCGCAGGTATCCTGGCTATCACCTCGGCAGTAGTGCTGTGGAGTGGTTGTAGTGTGCAGGCATTTGCAGCAGAGCAGACAACAACGGTGGAGGAAGACGAGAACACATATACAAAGAGATATGATGATCTCAGAGATATTTTACAACATGGCGGCCTGGGAGTAACCGTTCCTCAGACTGGTGGAGTGGCAACACTGGCCTCGACATATGATTCGGAACTGCTGGAGAGCCGGATTGTTGAAGGAATACAGGCATTTTCCACATCGATAGATGTGTCAGATACGGGATTGACGACAACGGACATAGATAATGACGTGGTACAATACGTACTCAATTCGCATCCTGAGCTGATAAGTATTACAGGGGGATATTATTATTACACAAGTGGTGATAAGGTTACAAAGCTGATTTTTTCGTATAATTCAAGTGCGAAGGATGACCAGACAAAGCTTCAAGAGGCGATTGATGAGGTGGACAGCAAAGTGGATATCTCCGGGATGACAGACGAGGAGATAGTTCTGGCATATCACGAGTATCTCACGTCATCGATTGCGTATGCTTATGAAGCATACCTTTCTGGCAGCCTGGGAGGAAAGCATGAATATGATATGTATGGCGCACTGGTCAATCACAGTGCCGTGTGTCAGGGGTATGCGGAGACGATGTTCTATTTCCTGAAGAAGGCAGGCCTGCCATGTGCGATTGCGTCAAGTAAGAATATCAATCATGCATGGAACATAGTGAAGCTCAACGGCAAATGGTATCACATAGATGCAACATGGGATGACCCTGTATGGGATATGCCTGGAAGATCTCTTCATACATATTTCCTTGTAAGCTTTGATACCATGAACAAGAATACACTCACGAACCATACAAAAGACAGAACGGATATGGTGGTAAGTGCGCAGTGGAGAGATACATACACAACAGCGACGGATACAACTTATGAGAGTGGTAAGTTCTGGAATGGAATAAGCAAGGTGCTCTATTATCGGGATGGATATTGGTACAGTATAGGAGAGGGAAGCTCGAGCCAAAATTATCAGATAAGCAAATATAGTTATTCAACCAAAAACAGTCAGGTATTGTACTCTGGATCAGCCAAGTGGATGGTATCGTCAAATTCATATTATCCGGGACAGTATGGCTCAATATATGTAAGAGGCAACAGTCTGTATTTCTCAACGCCGGAGAGTATTAACAGGATAGATCTGTCGACATCAACGATCAAGGCAACAGAGATAGTTAATATAAGAAGTAATTACACTACAGGATATAATATATACGCATTTGGCGAGCAATACGGAGAACTGGTCTACTATGTTTCGGCAACACCTAATTTTGAAATAGAACAGGATTCCATAGATTCCACAAAGTATACCAAGAATTATGACGAATATACGGTTGATATGTGCACAAGCCACGTCTGGAACGAAGGTGAAGTGATAACTGAACCTACCTACAAGACAGCAGGTACAAAGAAGTTTACCTGCAAGAACTGTGACGAAACAAGGACAGAGGAGATTCCTAAACTTGAATGTACGGCACATGTGTGGGATAATGGCGAAGTAATAACCGAGCCGACCTACAAGGCTGAAGGTACAAAGAAGTATATTTGTCAGAATTGCGGAGCGACAAAGAATGAGACGATAGCCAAGCTTGTATGCACAAGTCACAAGTGGGATAACGGAACAGTGACAAAGAAGGCAACATACACCGCGGCAGGAATCAGAAAGTATACCTGTAAGACCTGTGGAGCCACAAAACAGGCGTCGATAGCAAAGCTGAAGCTCACAAAGGTAACAGTAAAGGCCGCACAGCAGACCTCAGCGGTAAAACTTACCTGGAACAGATCTGCCGGGGCGTCAGGCTACAAGATATACAGGAGAACCGCCAAGGGAAGATATGCATGTATCAAGACAGTCAAGTCGGGAACGACAAGCTATGTAGACAAGACGGTCAGGTCGGGAAACAGGTATTACTACTGTGTAAAGGCATATAATGGAAATGTATTCAGTGGATATACTGAGACAAATATTCTCTACATCAAGGCTCCGGTTGTCACAATCAGTAAGTCAGCGAAGGGAGTGAAACTTTCCTGGAAAAAGGTTGTCGGTGCAAATAAATACATAGTGTATAGAAAGACCCCGACAGGCAAATACAGGGCAGTCAGAACTGTAACGGCGAAAACTCTCAGTTGGACAGACACAACGGCAAAGAAAGGACAGACTTATTATTACGTGGTAAAAGCGGTGAATAATAAGACATACAGTGTAGCGTCGCCGCAGAAGGGAATAAAAAGGTAGATGCTGACAAATGTTATAAGGGAGAAAAAGAATGAAAAAAGAAAATGTAAGACTCACAGAGGCTGTGCGTCGTATCAGGGTGCTGCTTGCGGCGGGGGTGATCGCCGCGTGTGTGCTGTGTGGCGGCAAAGTATCAGCATTTGCTGAGGATACTCAGGGACAGTATGATACGGCACAGAGCAGCTATGGTCAGTTGGTCGAGCAGGAGGGAGACACATCCGGTATCCTGCAGTTTGGTGGACAGATAATAGAAGATGAATCAACGGATTCGTCAGAGGCATCACTGGCAGCGGCAAATTCAAAGAAATATGAGAGTGCCATTGTCGGCGCTGTGGAGAAATTTTCACCGAGACTCAATGTAAAGAGCTGGGGATTGACCACACGAAATGTTGCAAATGTGGTCACAACCGCAATGAATGCGCATCCCGAGGTCGTGTATGTGGCAAGATACAGTTATCTGTATGACCAGACCACAGGAAAGGTCGTGTATCTGAAGTTCTCATACAAGCCAAATGCCCGAACCGAAAAGAAGCAGTTGGATGCAGCCATAGCGGAAGTGAACAAGCAGATAAATACAAAGAACATGAAGCCTGCAGAGATCGTGCTTGCATATCATGAGTTCCTGACATCCACAGTTGCATATGACACCAGCGGGGCTAAGGAATTTGATCCAACAACCGGAAGAGACCACATGTATGACATGTACGGTGTACTGGTAAAGAGGAGCAGCGTGTGTCAGGGCTATGCGGAGACCATGTGGTATTTCCTCAGGAAAGCTGGGGTTCCGTGTGGAGTTGCCACAAGCCAGTATGTAAACCATGCGTGGAATGTTGTAAATATAGGTGGAAAGTGGTATCACGTTGACGCAACCTGGGATGATCCCGCAAGCGATATACCGGGAAGGTCGATGCATGATTATTTCCTTGTAAGCTTTGACACCTTGAACAGTAAGACTAAGGCAGCAAGCAGTGATTATTATCTTGGCAGATATGACACAAAGGTGGGAAATGTATGGAAGGGAACATACAGCAATGCCACGGATAAGAGATATGAGAAAGGACAGTTCTGGAATGGCGTTGAGAAGGTCATCTTTTATAGGAAGGGTTACTGGTACAGCATAAAGCAGGGCAGCCAGTCCTCATATTATCAGATAAATAAGTACAGTTTCAGCAGCGGTGTAAATACAACGATATTTACCGGGCAGGATGAATGGCTGGATACAGATGGTACGTCACTTAACAAGCAGTATGGAACATTGTTCCTTGCGCAGGAAAAGCTTTACTTCTGTACATCGAGATATGTTGCATGGATAGATCTTGAGGTAGATGAGCGCAAGGCGTGGGCTATATATGACATAAGGCAGAAGTATGTATCAGGTGTCAACATATATGGAATGGGATATTACGGAAATGACGTTGTGATCTGGGTTTCCGACACTCCATCCTGTATAAGAAAGGACGCTTATTACCTCGGGGCATGTATGAGCCACAAATGGCAGGCTGGAGAAGTTACAAAACAGCCGACATTCACATCCCAGGGATCGCAGAAGTACAAATGCAGCAACTGCGGATATACCAAGAATGTCACACTCGACAAATTGAAGCTTGCGACGGTGACGGTCAAAACGAAGAATACAGGTAAGGGAATAAGCCTCACCTGGAATACCGATTCCAGAGCCACCGGCTATAAGGTATACAGACGCACCGGCAAGGGCGCATACAGACTTATAAAGACTGTGAACGGAAGCTCTGCGAGATCAATGATCGACAGATCTGTTGTGGGAGGAAAGACCTATACATACAGAGTATCGGCATACAATAGCTACACAAAGGGCGGTTCAAAGGCGAAGAGCCAGTATTATATCGGCTGCACGACCGCAAGAGTAAAGAATACCTCACAGGGAGTAAGAGTCTCCTGGAAGAAGACAAAGGGTGCCGCCGGCTATAAGATATACAAAAAGACAGGCAGCGGCAGATTCAAATGTGTGAAGGTTGTGAAAGCAAAGACCACAACATATCTTGACCGCCGTGTGAAGTCAGGAACAAAGTACACATACTTTGTAAAACCATACAAAGGAAAGACGGCAGGAACCTACAAGAAGGCTAGGGTCAAGTACAGATAAAAAGTAAATAGAGTACGTAAAAAATACCATGTACAGCATTTCGTCTGTACATGGTATTTTTGCGTTTGTTATACGCTTGGAATGATATTATTTTTCATTCTTGTGTTCTGTTATATCTCTGTGTGAATTGTCGAACAGATCCGTGTCAGCCACATCTGATGAGTCATTTCGATTCAGGGTCTCACCTATGCGGGCCTTTGCCTCAGTTCCGGCAGCCTTGATGCCCTCGGTGATCACCTCGCTCTTTTCCTTTATGTTCTCACTTATCACAGCACTTTTTTCCTTTACGTTCTCTGTAAGCTCCTCAGCCTTCAGCTTGATCTTCTTTGTTATGGAGAAGCTTTCAGGATTATTCTCAAATGCTCGTTTGATCGAAGCTGTATCGTGAAGAGAGAGAAGGAAGCTTGGCTTTTCCTTGAACTTCTCACGGTCCAGAGCCAGTCGGGATTTGAGTTCCTCAACACGGACAATAAGATCCTTCTCCTTTGCAAATTTCTTCACCTTGTTCATCAGGTTGAATGATACAACGCAGTCGATCACGAATACTCCGTAGAAGAAACCGATGAAGAAAGAGAATGTCAGGTGATCCGCCAGCCAGTAAACAGCGTTCAGTATGTGTGGGTGGAGGAAGAAATAGTACAGCGCCGCGATCACACCCCAGAAGAATGAGAACAGCGGACATATGATGCCCTGTATATTGCCCCACTCATCTGAGTAGTCCCACAGCTTGATGTTCATTCCTATTATAAATATACGTCCGGCGATGTATTCCACAACGGTCATGGCGATGGTCATGATCAGTACCACCAGAACCTTTTGCAGAACAGGATGGGCGTCAACTGCATCTATATGGATCAGGGACAGAAGATACAGCACCACCAGACCTGAACCGTAGAGTGGCAGGTAAGGTCCGATGAGGAATCCCGGGTTGATCCATTTGTGGCTGGGATTGCTCTTGGAGAAAAATTTTCTGAATATGACTTCTATGCACCAGCCCATGACGCATCCTATGAAAAATAAAAATAATATGACCAGAATACTTTTGATATTGAAATTATCCATACATGGAATCTCCTTTGTATATATGTCTTTGCCAATAGTAATAAGATAGTATATAGATGGAAAAAAAGCAACCTTACAAAATGTAGCAAGTGTAAGATTGCTTGTTGATACTTATTGAGAAAAAAAGTCCTCAAAATTGCGAATGTTATATTGGACTAACGCGGGGAGGTGGTGCTATACTTACAGCAAATAAAAGGTCACGAAACAGATGCAGACTCTTTCTACTATATGCAGATCGAGAATGCATTTTTTACGTTAAGGGGAGTTTGATGGGACAAACCGTGATTAGAAAAATCGAATCGCGGCGAAGTCTGTCATATAATCTGCCTTGCGTATAAGTGGTCATATCATTAATCAGAATAAATATATAATCAAGGAGGACAAAATCATGATGAAGGCATTAAAGAAGGTAAACTGGAAGAAGCTTGGAATATTTGCAGGTGGAGTATTATTTGGAACAGCTGGTATCAAGGTTCTCTCAAGCAAGGATGCAAAGAATGTATATACACATTGCACAGCAGGTGTTCTTAGAGCAAAGGACTGTGTCATGATG
>CAVCCL010000172.1:0-3769 GCA_963600665.1 Bifidobacterium catenulatum
CATATAAGCAGCATAACTGCTTCTTGAACCATCCGACATATACATCATGGATTCAAAAACATTTCCGATCGCATATGTCAAAAATACAACGACCGCTATAGTCACGATGGTTGCTATGGCTGCTGACACAGAAGTTCTCTTCACACAGGAATAAAATATTCCGATACTTCCAACGTATATATCTATGAAGAGCACCATTCCAAGGTATTTGAGCAGTTCGTCCCAGCCCATTCCTCCAACTATGAATGCAACCGCCATAAACGGAAGAGTTGCTATGACATACATCGCCGTGGTGGCAACTGCCGACAGGAGCTTTCCGGCAACTATCGATATAGGTCTTACCGGAGTCGTCAGCATGATCTCAAGCGTCTGTCTCTCCCTCTCACCGGATATCGAGGTGGATGTGATTATCGGAACTATAACTCCTATTATGCACAGCTCACACACTGCAAGCACGGGAAACATCTGTGCAATATTTGAATAATACACCTGGTATGCTGAGCCTCTGCTCGTCATGAAGAGCATTCCGACAACCAGCGCAAACAGGCAATTGATGAGTGTGATCGTCACGACCATTCTGGCACTTCTCGCATTTACCAGTATATCCTTCTTCAATATGGGATTAATAATTGTTCTTCGCGCCACGATTCTCACCTCCCGTAATCTTAAGGAACAGGGATTCCAGATCTTCCTTCTCCCTGAAAAACTGATGAACGTGTACACCGTTGTCCACAAGACTTCTGAGCAGCTCGGCGTCAGACTCCCTCGTACCTGAATAATAGACAAGGATTTCTCCATCTTGTATACTTATTCGATCCACATTGAACCGTTCCTTCACAATGACTGATATCCTGTTGGCTGAGCCCTCCGCATCAAGCCCCAGCATATATCCCTTTATCCTTACAGGAGGCATGTTCTTATCACCGTTTACGATCTCATCCACGCTTCCGCTGGCCACTATCTTTCCATGGTCTATAACACCTATACTCGTACACATCTCTGAAAGCTCCGGCAGAATATGTGAGCTTATCACGATGGTCTTGCCCATCTCCTTCAGATCACGCAGTATATTCTTCATTTCATGTCTCGACCTTGGATCCAGACCTGAACTCGGCTCATCAAGCACCAGAAGCTCAGGATCATGTATGAGCGCTCTTGCTACACAGAGTCTCTGCTTCATACCTCTTGAAAGGCTGTCGACGAACTCGTCCTTTTTATCCTGAAGGGCGACAAGCTCCAGATATTTATCTGCGACCTTCTCCACTTCCCGCTTGCTCATGCCGTACATGGATCCATAAAAATCCATATACTCCATGACCTTCAGATTGTCGTACACTCCGAAAAAGTCAGGAACATACCCTATCTTCCGTTTCACATCCGCAGGTCTTCCCAGCGCATCTACGCCGTCTATGGTAACCTTTCCCGATGTCGCCTTAAGGAGTCCGCACATGATCCTCATGGTTGTCGTCTTGCCGGCACCATTTGGTCCGACAAATCCGAATATCTCGCCCTTATCAATATGAAGGTTCATATGATCGAGCGCAACAAACTTTCCATATCTCTTGGTGAGTTCTTCTATATCAACCATTACCGGACACCTCCCCTCGCACTGATATGTGGAAGGTAACTGTCCACATAATAATCTCCCTGCTGAGGAGATATAAATCTCATAGCCAGGCAGCCGTCCGACATATATTTGTCAAGTTCCTGCCCCTTTATGATCGTCTGTCCATCGGCAAATACCGTGTCATACTCGCCGGTCTCTCTGTTTAGCATCTGCACTACGACCTTGTTCTTGCCGCTTCCCGCCTGGGTCTTATCGTATATCAGTTCCGCTATATCATCATTCTTGCCAAATCTGATGTTAACGTCCACGGTTTCAGAATACATCAACAGATCGTCATCACCGTAATCTGATCCGCCGAGTCCATTCTCATCCCTGTCATAAATGCTGTAGTAATAAACTCCATCCACATCCTCATATTTAAGGGTATCTATGTCGTATACCATATAGCTGCCATAATTTTCCGTATCGGCATCACTCATCATATCCGGATCCCGCTGTATGGTTCCCCACACAGCCACAACCGTCATCTGCAGAAAGTCTCCTGTACCGGGCAAGCTGGAGCTGCATATAATAATTTCTGGACCATTCCGCCGACGATTCATCATCTCCGAAATAATCCTCACCATACTTCTTCGTGTAATATGATCTCATTCCGTCAAGTATGGAGCCGCCGTCAAATTTGTGGGTATTCTTCCTGCTTATCTGTATGGTATCTCCCGCTCTCAGGACATCTGCAACATAATAATATCCCTCGGACATGACCACAAGATTCTCCACATCGTACGAAGTGTCATTTGTCAATGTTCCCTCAAAGCCATCTGTGTACAGGGTTAAATCCTTCTGGATCCTTCCAATATCGTTACTTCCAGTAAAGCTTGCATTAGCTGATATAGTACCAAATGAACGATCGCTGTAATAATTCAGTGAGACACCGTCTTTGCCATCATTTTTTACCGCATTGAGATTGTCGTAAAAGCTGGAACCCATGGAATTATCCATCTCGATGTTGGAATATTTGCTGTTGATGTCTATCTTGTATTGGCCTGATCTGCCGCCTATTATATATGAATATGCGTTCTCCCGCTTGGTATCACCGCTTATGTCCGCAGCCACAAATGTAAGTCCGATAGGCTTTGTAACTCTGTACTTGAGGCTTACCATATATATGGCACATGTACCGATAATTGCACATACCGGGATAACTCCCCATATGAGCTCCTTCTTTTTGAGCCTGCTGAGTACGATGTACGCCACCGGGCCACACACAATGATATATAGTATCAGCACGAGCATAATGACCGCGGGCGACGGGGTACTTCTCTTGTTGGCTGCATTTGCCACATCATATCCATAATATGTGCCGCCATAATACCAGCCTCCATCGATCCAGTTCTGTGTCATATCCGTAAAGCCCGCCTCCAGTGCAGCCTGCGCCTGGGCAGTCTTATCCTTCCCATCCGTCTGTGCAAGTGAATATGGGAGCACCACGATCCTGCCATATCCCATGTTCAGGTAATACCCATCTGAGCCGTCCAGCTCATGTATCTTCTGTGTGTCATTCACAGCGGAGACAAAGTCCCCGTCAAAGCTGCTGAGTTCATTTTCACCTGACGATTTTGCCAGTATCATAGCGCCGCCACTGTACACCCATTGTTTTATGGCAGCACTCTGCTTCTCCGACAATCCTGACAGATCATAATCATCCACCAGCAGATACTCTATAGCCTCCATTCCCTCCTCGGACTCGGGAATGTCTGAAGGTGACAATGCAACAGTCTCTACCTTTGCATTATCATACACATTGTCCATGGAAACATCCTCTATATAAGACATGGCATCCTGTCTGTCACTCATCACGCCAACTGCGGCTACCATATCATTGCCCTCTATACTCAGAGAATCCCGCTCTGAGTACACCAGCACTCCGTCGCTGTCTTTGATCTCAACCTTTGCTATACCGGAGCCCATATTGTCAACACAGAATTCCAGCGTTGTATTTTCCCCCGCCTTGAATTCCACATCTTTGGCATATGTCATATTCTTTGTTCCAAAGCCCTCGGAATAGCTCGTCTGTACAGACACATTTCCCGCAAAATCTGTGTCGCACACGATATCCAGTCTGATAACACTGCCTCTGTCACTTACCGCATATCCATTGAGGCCATACTCTAGCTGTATGTCAAAATCAGGGTTATTTTCAAT
>CAVCCL010000172.1:3779-11618 GCA_963600665.1 Bifidobacterium catenulatum
GTTCAACCCGTCCATATGCACTATCCGTGTTCGTTTCCGCCATAGCTGGACAGATCATACCGCCAAGCAGCATAAGTGCAACCGCACCGCCACACGCAAGTTTCGCCGATCTGATCATAAGTCTTTCCTTCCAATTTGACTTTATTTTTTACACTAAACTTATAATAAATTCTGCCGGTAAATAACGCAACTTACACTTTCGTAAGGACACATCGAAGCTCTTCCGCCATTCCCCGGCTGCGCAAAAAAAGCTCCCCGGATACATCAAATATCATGTATTCAGGGAGCTGTTCAACTCTTAACTGAAATATACTACCTCTTCATCAGGCGCACTTGTGAGTGTGACCTTCTCCGCTGTGAGAACAGGTCCTTCACCTTCAAAATCCGGGTAATACTCGTAGCCTATCTTGGCTGTGACATCAACCCACTGTCTGTCCACAAGATTCTTGGCACCCTGATAGTAGCACTTGAATCCGACAAACTGGATATCCTCTACACAGCATGTCATGGCAAATCTTCCAGGAACAAACGCATTGTTACCGTACTGCTTTGGTCTGAATACCATGGCCTTGAAGTGGATCTTCTTGCCATCGTATCTCTCCTTCATGTCAGATGCGTCCACATACCAGATTCCGAAATCGTCATCCGGCAACTCTATCACATCCGCGCTCACATCGTATGGCAGATCCTCAGGTTCATTTGTCTCCGGTGCAATGGAGCCATCCTTCATCTCAAAGATGATCTGTGCTCTCCTGTTAACCGCCTTGATGGATCTTCTCCACTCAGGGATCTTGGAATTCTCATCACATCTGTTGAAGATTACCATGTCCGCACTGTTGAACTGCTCAACCATGGTTGCCTTCATATTCTGTGAGTACACATCGTATGTCTCCGCATTCACAAATGAGATGACCTGGACAACTGTCCATCCCTTTGGAACTCTTATCTCAAATATCTTATCGAGCTTCCACATACCATTGTACTCGATCATGACCTGCTCAGGATTGTATTTGTCCTGAAGGTCAAGGAGATGGTCTGTGGTGAGCTGATCTTCCTCTATGAACTCTGTATATATATTAGCCTTCTTCAGAGCCTCAAGATCATACTCCTCCTCTCCGTCCTCGCAGACGAGAAGAAGTGTCTTGGCTCCACCTGTAAAGCCTCTGTCCATCAGGGTTTCCTTGGCAAATGTCGTCTTACCGCTCTCAAGGAATCCCATGAACACATATACAGGTATCTCTTTATTCTGACGTCCCATCATATTAACTCCTTATCATAGAACAACCTGCTTAAACCTCAAACAGTTCTGCAAGGTCGTCCTCCTTAAGCTTGCTTCCTATTACGCAAAGCTTACCTGTGATGTCAGCCTTGCCCTTTCTGATCTCGAACTCGCCTGGTACAAGATCAAAGTACAGCCACTCACCAGCATCGCTAGGTACGATACCCTTTGCTCTGAGGATAACGCCATACTTCTCTGTGTCAGCCAGAGTGTCAAGGATCTCTCTGAGCTTGTCCTCATTGTACTTGTGAGGTGTCTCCTTGCCCCAGCTTGTAAATACCTCATCTGCATGATGATGGTGATGATCATGGTCATGGCAGCCACATGTGCACTCATCGCCGTGGTCGTGATCATGGTGGTCATGATCATGATGGTGCTCGTGCTCATCGTGGTCATGATGATGCTCGTGCTCATCGTGATCGTGGTGATGCTCGTGCTCGTCATGGTCATGGTGATGCTCGTGCTCATCGTGGTCGTGATGATGATGCTCATGGTCGTCATCATGGTCGTGATGATGGTCATGGTCGTGACAGCCACATGTGCACTCATCGCCGTGGTCGTGGTCATGATCATGTCCCTTCTTAGCCTCATCCATCATTGTCTCCTCAAGAGACTTGTAGTTCTGCATAGCCTCTCTGATAGCGGCTCCATCGATCTCATCCCATGGAGTTGTGATGATGGTTGCATGATCGTTCTTCTCTCTGATCATGGCTACAGCCTTCTCTATCTTATCCTGTGTAGTAGTCTGTGTTCTGCTCAGGATGATAGTGTTAGCACTCTCGATCTGGTTGTTGAAGAACTCACCAAAGTTCTTCATATAGATCTTAACCTTTGATACATCGGCAACTGTTGTGTAGCTGTCAAGCTCAACATCAAGATCTCCTGATACATCCTTTACTGCCTTGATAACATCAGACAGCTTGCCAACTCCTGATGGCTCAATGATTATCCTGTCAGGGGTGTAATCTGTGATAACCTGCTTAAGTGCAGTACCGAAATCTCCGACCAGTGAACAACAGATACAACCTGAGTTCATCTCTGTGATCTGAACGCCGGCATCCTTCAGGAAACCGCCATCGATTCCTATCTCACCAAACTCGTTCTCTATGAGAACCAGCTTCTCGCCCTTAAATGCCTGCTCAATAAGTTTCTTGATCAACGTTGTCTTACCGGCTCCAAGGAAGCCTGAGATAATATCAATCTTTGTCATATCAATCACTCCTTAAACAAATTTATATTAAGACTGTGCAGTAAATACACAGTCTTTGATATCTACATCCACATGATTATACTCGATTGCCTTTATTTTTGCAAGAAATCAAGCATTTTATGTGTGTTAATGAACTATTGTCTCATGTGTACATCCACCTGGTTGAACGGAATCTCTATGCCGTTCTCGTCAAATGCCTTCTTGAGCTTCCACATGGCATCCCATTTGGCATCGAAGAACTTCTCTATCGTCGCATAGAACTTCACATACATATTGATACCGCTGTCCGCAAATTCATCTATATAGAAGAGAACCTGCTCATCCTTAAGGAAGCCATCCACATCCTTTATGGTCTCAAGTGTGACCCTCTTGACTTTCTCCATATCCGAATCATACGCAACGGAAAATGGTATCTCCACTCTCCTCATATCGTGCTCTGTCACATTCACAAGGGATGTGTTCGATATGTTGCCATTCGGTATGACGACTGATTTGTTGTCGAGGGTTATAAGTCTTGTATAGAATATATCTATAGACACTACTGTTCCCTCACAGTGGGTATTGTTCTCCACTATATAATCTCCGACTCTGAACGGCTTCAGTATGAGTATCAGAAGACCGCCCGCAAGATTCGACAGACTTCCCTGGAGTGCAAGTCCAAGGGTAACACCCGCTGTACCAAGTATGGTTATGAATGATGTGATCTGAAATCCCACGATACTCGCCGCAGTGAGCACGATCAGAACATTCAGGACAATCTTGACCGCCGATATGAAAAATCCAGCAACACTCGGATCAAGCTTTGATCTCTCGAAGCTCTTCCTGAGTATCTTGAGCAGAAGTTTCACCAACTTGAAGCAGACTACCATGAATATGACCGCCACTACTATACTGCCCAGCTTGGACATACACCAGTCTGTAAGCTTCTGGATATACTGTCCTATGATGCTCACCTGATCCGTCGCCTCCTTCACGGCATCCCCGACCACGCTCTCCGTGGTTGCAGCGTCAGCCGCCATATTATACAGATCACCAATCAATAGCATAAATGTATATTCCTCCTATTTTACATGGGCAAACACTGCAAATGACAACGCAGGGGCACTCACCTCTATCACGCCATCCACTGCAGTCTTATATCCTTTGTTATTGTTGCCCTCGCCTCCGTATTTCAGATTGTCGCTGGAGAAGATCTCTCTGTACCTTCCATCAGCTTCGACCGGAAGCTTATATCCTGATACATTCTTAAGTCCAAAGTTGCAGACAATATACACATCATCCGCGACATCCAAGCCATGTCTGACAAATGATATTACCTGCCCCTTCTCCTGTATATCAAGTGCACTGCCGGCAAGGTCTCTGCCATCACCGCACAGAGCATTCTTTGTATCATATAATTTGTTGAGTTCCTTTATATATTTCTGGAAATAGCTGTTTGCGTCAAACTCAAGAACCGACCAGTCGATCTGGGTTCTTCCGTCAAATCCGGCAAATCCGCCTAATTCCTGTCCCATGAACGTCAACTTTCTTCCCGGAAGCGACATGGTGAGACCAAACAGAAGTCTGAGATCTGCATACTTGTCCTCGTAGCCGCCCGACATCTTGGCCGCATAGCTTCCGCGCTCATATGCAACCTCATCATGGCTGAGAGCCCATACGGTATCATCCTTCTCGTCAAATGGTATACCACATGTATAATCCGTAAAGCTTCCTCTGTTCACAGGAGGTATCATCATGAAATCTGTCACTCTGGACACAGCTTCATTATTCCACCTGAGATCTGTCATGACAGCATCACCTGCAGTTCCGAGAGTTATCCTCAGCGCTCTAATAAGCTCCTCATCCTCCAGTCTTACTCCGTCCAGATGATATGTGTCTATCCAATATGCTATACAATCCACATCCCTCACAGATACCATATCCATGATAACGCCTATTCCCTTGCTGTGGAAATGGTCGACCATAGCCATGAACTCCGTAGGTGTTCCAAATCTCGATGTCGGAGCGAACATTCCCACGGTATCATAGCCCCAGCCATTGTCATCTCTATATTCCATAAGTGGCATAAACTGTATGTAGTTGTATCCCATATTCTTCACATACATGGTAGCCTCTTTGCCAAATTCCAGATAGCTTAAAGGCTCTCCATCTGAATTTCTCTTCCATGTCGGCATGTGGACCTCATATATATTTACCGGGCCAGACGCACTGCCTCTCTTCTTCATATATGAAGAGTCTGACCAGCTATACTCAAGCTTTGCCAGAACCGACGCATTTCCCGGTGCCACCTCATATACCTCAGCATAAGGGTCTGCAAATATATCTGTATTTCCATCTCTGTATAATGCCTCGAATTTGTATCTAGTATTCATGAGATCGCCCGGAATAAACAACTCAAACATATCCGTGTAGTCAATCCTTCTCATAGGATTCACGCGTCCATCCCATCCGTTGAAATCTCCGACCACGCTGACCCTGGTTGCCCCCGGCATATTCATGCAGAACGATACACCCTGTACACCATCGAGCGTGATCTGTCTTGCTCCAAACAGATCCTTTACATGGAAATCCGACAATATTCCATCGTCTCCATTTACCACCTTCATGACATTGACCGGATCCACGCTGTATCCGAATGAATACGGATCATAGAATTCAGCCGCCTGCTCGCCTTCTGTTATGAGCTTATATGCAAATGCCCCGCTATCCTCAATCTTCACTGTAAAAAATCCCTGTGAGCCTATCTCGGTCATAGGATACTTAAATATCGGCTCGCCTGTTTCTTCATTTATCCTGAGAACAAACGCAGCCGTAGCCCTCGGAAGGTATGCATTTACATAGCAGTCATTAAGGCACTGGTGCATACCAAGAATATGATGAGGGTTGCCATGCGTACCCCTTGTTATCGCTGCAACCTCATCTGATTTCAATACATATATCTCCATAAAACCCCTTCTCCTAATGTTAGTCTATCTTGTGTATAAATATTCCGCTTCTGAGCTTCGGCTCAAACCACGTTGACTTTGGAGGCATGAGAAGTCCCGCATCTGCAATGTCAAACAGCTCAGTGATGGATGTCGGATACATAGAGAATGCAACCGCCATTCCTCCATCCACCAGACGCTCAAGCTCTGCAAGTCCTCTGATTCCACCTACGAACATGATCCTCTGATCAGTTCTCGGATCCTGTATTCCAAGTATCGGTGCAAGCACATTGTCCTGAAGTACCGATACATCAAGTCTGCCCACGACATCATCCGGAACAATACCTTCTCTGACATCCAGTCTGTACCAGCTTCCATCCATGTACATTCCCACCTGTCCTTTGACCTGTGGCTCCACCGGAACATCACTGACTGTCACATCAAATATCTTTGATACCTCATCCATGAATTCCTGCTTGTCATGTCCATTGAGATCCTTTACCACTCTGTTGTACGGCATGATCATGAGCTGGTCATGAGGGAAAAGTACAGAGAGGAAATAATTGAATTCCTCATCTCCGGTGTATCCCGGATTCTTCTCTCTCATATGGATTCCTGCCTTGACGGCCGATGCCGCCCTGTGGTGTCCATCCGCTATATAGATATCGTCCAATCCTTCAAATGCAGCTCTGATGGTGTCTATATCTTCCTGGTCATCTATTATCCATACGTTGTGAGTGATTCCGTCTGGTGATGTGAAGCCGTACAGCTTATCGCCCTTCTTCACTCTGCCTATGATCTCATCAACCTTATCTATCGCTCTGTACGCAAGGAATATAGGTCCTGTCTGCGCTCCGCATGCCTCGACATGCTTTATTCTGTCTATTTCCTTGTCCTCTCTGGTATTCTCATGCTTCTTGATGACTCCATTCATATAGTCATCTATAGAAGAACATGCCACGAGTCCTGTCTGATGTCTGCCATCCATTATAAGCTCATAAATATAATAGACTGGTCTGCGCTCCATGATATATGTTCCATCATCTATCATCTCCTGAAGCAGCCGACCAGCCTTATCATATACACATGGAGCATATGTATCCACATCTGGTCCAAAGGATGTCTCTGCTCTATCCACTTTCAAAAATGATAATGGTTCGCGCTTGACCTCTATCTCTGCTTCCTGACGGTTATACACATCGTATGGCAAGGCAGCTACTCTGCCCGCAACATCTGGTCTCGGTCTATAGGCTCTAAAACTTCTGATTGTTGCCATATTCTCTACTCCTGTCATAAATATTTTATTGTATGTGCCAATTAACCTCTTACAGCCTTGACAACCTTCTTGATTGAATCCTCATATTCCTCCTCTGATGAGTTCTCGAATATGAAGAGATCCTTGATGTTTGTAGGCGGATTGAAGTTCTGGCTGTTGATGTACTCATCCCAGTGCTCAAGCTTCCATGTATCCCTGTCTGAAGCTCTCTTGATCATTCTCTCATGACATACATCTTTTCTTGTATTTACCCAGATAACGAAGAGCTCTGCATCTTTCTCTGCAAGCTTAGCGCGAAGATTGTCAAGATACTCGTCATCTCTGATCTCCTCTGTAAACGGAGCATTGATGAGAACTGTATCATTGTAATCCAATGCCTCAAATGCAAGATCCAGCACACAGTAATACTCGTAATCTCTGATCTCCTTCTGGAAGAAGTCTGATGAACGGTTGTACTCCTGTCCAGCAACCACAAATATCTGCTTTGAAAGCACGATAAGTGTATCCTTGTCAAGGTATACACAATTGTGAAGTGCCTTTGCAACCTGCTTTGAAATAAATGTCTTTCCACATGCTGGTGGTGATGTAACTAAAATAAGCTTCTTCATATCTATAAATGCCTCCATGTAAATGAAATCAATTTTTCTAATAGTTTATCACAATTGCTATTTGCTTACAACATTTTTTAACGTTAAATAAAAATAAAGAACAGCAAAGAACAATATACGTAAAAAACCGTCAGACCTGTTTTGCAGGCCTGACGGTTAAGATCATATACCAACTGTATGTTGTTATATTTTTATTTTACTATGATTGTACACTTTGCGTACTTGCCACTGCCATCCTTTGCCTTACATGTAATTACCGCACGGCCCTTCTTCTTACCTACTACTGTTCCACTTGTGGTTACAGTAGCGATCTTCTTATTTGAGGAAACCCAGGTAACTGCCTTGTTGTTTGCAGTTGCAGGACCTACTGTTGCCCTGAGTGTTACCTTTCCATTTTTCTTTATGGTTGCTGTCTTCTTGTTTAACTTGATCGAAGAAACCATAATAACTGAATTGATAGTACACTTGGCAGTAATATTACTTCCATCCTTTGCCTTACATGTGATAACTGCAGAACCCTTTCCAACAGCCTTGACAACTCC
>CAVCCL010000173.1:0-2122 GCA_963600665.1 Bifidobacterium catenulatum
GTACATGTCACACCGTCTATGTCGAACTGGACAGCAACCTGCTTGTCAACTGTGTCTGTGGTCATGATAGCATTTGCCGCCTTGTCGTTGCCGTCTGCTGAGAGTCCGTCCGCAAGCTCCTTCATATGCTCCTCAAATGGCTCGATAGGGATGATCTGTCCGATCACGCCTGTTGAAGCATTGATGACAAGGTTCACATCTATGCCCAGGGCATCCGCTGCAAGCTGTGATATCTTCTCAGCCTTCTCTATTCCATCTGCATTACATGTATTTGCATTCTTGGAGTTCACGATAACCGCCTGCGCCTTGTTGCCGGACTTCTTAAGGTGCTCCTTGGTAACTGTGACCGGTGCGCCCTTCACCTTGTTCTGTGTATACACGCCGGCAGCCACACATGGCACCTCTGAAAATACCATTCCAAGATCATTCTTGTTCTTGTCAGGATTCAGTCCACAGTTAAGCCCATTTGCCATAAAGCCCTTTGCAGCACATACGCCACCGTCTACATATGTATAACCGTCATATATCTTCTTGTTCATAATATTCCAGTCCCTTCTTCTACATAATCTATATATATTCGCAATCGTCCTACTTATTCACCCACGCAAGGAACTTGTCCAGTCTGCCCATGGTCTTGTCTTTTCCGATCACGTTCATGATGGTGAACAGGTCAGGTGAGTTCTGCTTGCCTGTGATGGCAACTCTGACTATGGTACATACGTCTGTGATGCTTCCCTTGTATCCGTCAGGATTCTGCTTGTACTCCTTTACATTTGGACAGTAGCCGATCTTCTCGCCCATCGCCTTCATGCTTGAGAACCAGTCCTCTGAGTCAAGGAACAGATCCTTCTTATACTCCTCTATAACCTCTGTGATCATCTCCGGTGTGTACTTCTCGTCTATCTCATACTGGAGATCCAGCTCGTCCTCAGGTGTGTACAGATAACCAAACATAGCGCGGAGATCTGACCACTTGCCGACATCCTTGCGGACCTTCTTGCCTGACATCTTCCACAGGTTGATGGTCTTCATGAAGCCGTCTTTATCCTGTGTGCCAAATGTATATATGTTCTCGTCATGCTCCTTTGCCCACTCCATGATGAGGTCGTAACACTCCTCGGCTGTGAGCTTTGAGATCATCTCCTTGCTGACATCGTTGAGCTTCACCATGTCAAAAAGTGCGCCGCTGACAGGCATCTTCTTGAGTGATAATGTAAAGTCGTCTATTGTCTTGTCTGCATGTGCTGCATGCCACTCCTCATAGTTGGAGTTTGCTATTGTCATAAGATACTCAAGCACGCTGACTGATGGGAATCCCTGCTCTGCATAGAAGCCAACCGCAGCCTCAGGATCCTTTCTCTTGCTGAGCTTTCTCTTTCTCTGGTGCTCGCCCTCCTCATCCACTGTGACCTCAAGCTTCATAATAGGTGCGATGTGCGCATACTTTGGAAGCGCAAATCCACACAGCTCAAAGAGCTGCTTGTGAAGTGGATATGATGCAAGCCACTCGTCACCTCTGATGACAAGATTTGTCCTCATGAAATGATCGTCAACTGCATGTGCAAAATGGTATGTAGGTATTCCGTCTGACTTCAGAAGTACCACATCCATGATATTCTCTGGCATCTCGATTTTGCCTCTGATAGGATCGCTGTAGATAACAGTCTTGCCCGCCTCGCCCGGGCTCTTGAGTCTCACAACATATGGCTCGCCCGCTGCAAGCTTCTCCTCTATCTGCTCGTATGTCAGATTTCTTCCAACCGCATACTCGCCGTAATATCCTATGTCAACCTTTGCAGCCTCCTGCTTTGCCCTGATCTCATCAAGCTCCTCGGCTGTCGTGAAGTCAGGATATGCATATCCCTCCTGCATAAGCTTCTTGACACATGTCTGATATATCTCTTTTCTCTCACTCTGCTTATATGGACCATATATAGTCTCACCGCCCTCAAATGGTCCCTCATCAAATCCAAGGTCAAACTTCTTCAGCGAATTGATGATCTCATTTACACCGTCCTCAAGCTCTCTCTTTCTGTCAGTGTCCTCTATTCTGAGGTAGAACACGCCGCCACTCTGCTTTGCAAGCTTTCTTGAGATCATAGCTGCATACAGTCCACCGATG
>CAVCCL010000174.1:0-12937 GCA_963600665.1 Bifidobacterium catenulatum
CTTGCCCGGCTGCACAAGCGTCACACAGTTGGACGGTGTGAGCACCACGACCTCTCCAGGTCCAAGTTCCTTATAGTCATGATAGCCAAGATTCTTGTATGCAAAGTTCTCAAATGAAGCGCAGAACGCTCCATCCTTCTTGCCTATAACTATAGGTGTCCTTCCAAGAATATCTCTGGCTGCATATATTCCATTCTGGTTCATGAGCAGGAGTGACAGCGAACCGTCTATCTTCTCCAGCGCATATCTTATTCCATCTATCAGATTATCCTTCTGGTTGATGAGGGCTGCCACCAGCTCTGTGCTGTTGATATCTCCTCCGCTCATCTCAAGGAAATGTGAATGTCCCTGATCAAATATCTCCTTGGATATCTCGTCAACGTTATTGATCTTGCTGACTGTCGTCAGGGCATATGTTCCGTGATGTGAACGCACTATGAGTGGCTGTGGCTCATAATCGGATATACATCCTATTCCATAATAGCCCTTCATGTTCTGCATATCTTTGTCGAACTTTGTTCTAAATGGGGCATTCTCGATATTGTGTATGGATCTGTCGAATCCTTTATCTCCGTACACTGTCATGCCTCCGCGTCTTGTTCCAAGATGTGAATGATAGTCTATTCCGAAGAACAGATCAAACACACAGTCATCTTTTGCCGCTACGCCAAAAAATCCACCCATTGTTTTCCTCCTGAAGTGATAAAAATTCGTCATTTTCGCAAACATATCTATATTAGCATAGTATCGGCGGTGATTACAATACCCTCATCGCCAACTTCACTATCCCCACAACGAAAATCAGCACCGCCAGTCCGAAAAAGCATACCTCCATCTCCCTGTATACTTTATTCGACTTTTTTTCAAACGCCTTTCTCTCTTTCCGAGAATACAGAAGTTTATACTCACTGCCAATCGGATGTTTCTTTCTGTTTATCTCCTGATTTACCATATAAGAATCCGGTTCACCGCTATAAGGATCGATGTATTCCACTGTGGGCTGTGCATATCCCGGCAATTTTGTCCTGCCGGTCAGGGTATCGTATCCTATGATCTTTCCGGTTATCTCCATGTCATACATATCATTCTCTTTTATGCGTTTTGACCTCATTGCAAATCCCGCTATAGCAAATATCAGCACGCACGCCAGCACCTTGATCACATCCACGATCACCCATACAGGATCACTCCTGTCTATAACTATTATCCCGCCATCCTGCAGACTATCTATAACCATGGATACGCCGATAAGCAAAAGTGCCATGCCACCAGCCAGAAGTCCGATACCGATATTCTTGAAGTTCCAACGGTCCTCCTTTGTCTTTATCCATATCGCAAGTCCGATAAAGAATATCCCCACAACACCGATAAAACCTGATTTCACAAGCTCAACGATAAATTCAATATTGTCTATTATGTAATCCATAGATTTCCCCCATTTCTGGCGATCTCAGCCCTGTCATCGTCACTTATCTCATCATCCATGATTATCGCAGTATAATCCTTTACTGAATTATACTGTATCAGATTCCTTTTACCAAGCTTGGTGTGATCCACCAGAAGATAATTCTCCTCAGCATTCCCATATACAACCCTCTTTGCAGCCCCTTCTATCTCCATGACTGCCGATGCTCCGAACCTTGCGTCCACTGCAGACGCCCCAAAGAATGCCTTATTATAATTGAACCTGCCAAGGTATTCCGCAGTCGTATAATCAAGCGGACCGCCAAATACACTCTGGTATTTGCCTGGTGCCATATGAAGCTCTATATTTGGCTTGTCATACACCTCCTGCATGATCGGGAATGAATTCGTGATTATGGTCACCTTCAGATCTGCCATATACCTCAGAATGAGCAGAACCGTGGTGCTGGTGTCCATGAATATCACATCGCCATCCTTGATAAGCCCGGCTGCATATCTGGCTATCCTCTTCTTGTATTCATACAGGGTCTGCTGCCGGCTGGAAAATGTTGACTCCACACTGCCTGAATTCTTAAGTCTTGCACCACCATAGTAGAGAACCGCTATTCCCTGATCCTCCAGCACATGGAAATCTCTTCTTATCGTCATCTCCGACACACCGAATCTGTCTGCCAGCTCCTTTACCGTAAGCTGCCCATTATCCCTTAGAAGCTGAACTGTCTTTTCCCGGCGCTGAACTCCACTGAGTTCAAGATCACTATGCATATATTTTCCCCCTTGTATCCTGCTATAACGTGTATTCTTATAAAATATTATAGTTTATTATCGCCTGTTGTTCAATCAAACAACATTTTAATTATATAACCTCAAACAAAACACAAGCAAACATTTCCATATGTTTATTTCACATTTACAATATAATCATCTTTTAAAGGAATAACCTATAAACAACATATACAGAAAGTATTACCCATTTATATAAGGAGATTTTATCATGAACATAAGAGCCGTATTCAGTGATGTGGACGGAACATTCCTCACATCCAGACAGACAGTGCTTCCAGGCACCATCGAAGCTGTGAAAAAACTTGAAGAAAGAAATATACCATTTACCATTGCCACCGGCAGAGCACCATTTGGCGTGTAGCCTATCCTGGATGATGCCGGCATACGCTGTCATGTCATATCCTGCAGCGGGGCAGTTATCATGAGTCCCGACAGAAAAGTCATCTACGAAGATCCAATAGACCGAGAGACTGCGATAGAACTTGAGTCATTCCTCAGGCAAAGCAGTTACAGCGGTGCGTGGGGAATCTACACACCATCCGACTGGGTGACACAAACACCTGAACATCCAGCAATAGTCCACGAAACAAGTCTCGCCAGAGCCACATGCAGACAGGGTGATATATCAAGTATTGCCTCTGCTGAAGGTATTTCCAAGATCCTGTGTATAGCCTCCCCCGAGGAAACTGACAGGCTGCAGGATGCCGTAAGTTCCAGATTTCCTCAGCTCTACGCTGTCAAATCCGCGCCTACCTATCTTGAGATCATGAACGCCGGCGTAAACAAGGCTTCTGCAATAAAGATACTATGCGACCTGCTTCATGTAGACATCGCTGACACCATTGCCTTCGGTGACAACTTCAACGATATAGAGATGCTTCAGACCGTGGGAACAGGAGTCGTGATGGGCAACGCACCTGCCGAGGTCAAAGCCATCGGCGACATGGTCACAGACGCAAATGATCACGATGGAATCTACAATGCCATGGTAAAGCTCGGCATTGTATGATTCACATCGTGATCATACTGTGGTTAATTAAACAGATTCTCTTTTGTGAGCACCTCATCGAGTACGTCAAGATATATGCCGAGCTCATCCCTGAACTTCTGGCGATATTTTTCAAGACGTCTCATTCCCAGTGTCCTCTTGATCTCGAATGAATCCCTTCCGGTGTTCAGCGTTAAGACTACATTTGATCCGGCAAATTCTATGTTCGTGTAGCCATCTGCATGCTCGTCAAGTCTCATGACACTCTCCATAAACTGTGGTGTCAGTATGTAGAATGCAAGCTGCCCATCGGATGCTCTTATCTCAAACTGGCTGTTAAACGCCTCGTTCTCGGTCTCGATAATATTGCGGGAGCTTCCTGTTCCAAACAGGCTGTCAAGGAATCCATGCTTCTTGCGTGGCTTCTTTCTCTCCCGTATCTGCACCCAGCCGCCTATATCCTTGCCAAGTCCCATGATCATGACCTGCCCCTCAAACTCGGTAGTTATGTGTGTATGTGTGTGTCCATCACTGTCTCTGCTCTCCGACTCCCACTCGAGCAGCAGATCACAGAATGTAAATTCTCTTCCCCTGTAATATCCTGTTGTGTAGTCTGATCCCTTTATCCTGTTAAACTTTGGAAGTATTGAACATGCCTTGACATAGTTCCTGTTAATGTATCCATTGGGAGAATACTGCGTTATATCTACACGCTCCGAAAGAACATTCTTCACTATGTATTCTCCCTCAAGCTCCTTTGTCCTGGCAGTGAACTTCTTCAACTGCTTATTTCCTATAACAAGAATAAGGATATCCACTACTCCCGCCGCCAGCAATATTATTGCCTTGTCTGTTTTGCCATCCACCAGCATCAGCAGCCCGGCCGGTATCAGGAATGGCACTGCAAATACAGCCAGAACAACGATAATATTTGCAATTTTGCCAAATCTCTGTCTCCACGCCAGAGCGGATACGATCTCCCTGTCATTCATCCTGTTATTACCCCTCCCCGTTTAGAACTGCATTTTAACATCCTGTCTCTTGTACTCCTCAGCAACAAACAGCTCTCTCTTCACAGCGCCCATGCCGTTTGCAACTATACTGTTTGGAAATACAACAATCTTGGAGTTGTATCTGTTTACATTTGAGTTGTACAGACGTCTTGCTGCCTGGAGATGCTCCTCCACATCGACGATAGCCTTCTGTAACTGCACAAATGTGTTGTCAGCCTTGAGCTGTGGATAGTTCTCCGCAAGCACCCTTATATCCCCAGCAATCTTATCCATGGCTGCATTTGCCTGATTCTTCTCGTCGATGGTCATGCCTTTTCTGAGCTTTACCATATCTGTGAGCACCGACTTCTCGTACTGCTGATAGCCCTTCACTGCATCAAGCATCTTGGTCAGTACGTCATACCTCTTGGTAAGTGCCACATCGATCCCTGACTCGCTCTCATCAACCTTAAGTCCTGCCACCTTGATACTGTTGGAAGTGCTTATGTACCATATAACAATCAAAAGCACCACAAAAACTACTGCTCCTACAACCAATTTTGCCATTTTTGTTCCTCCCTTTTATTGAACATTAGTCATATCCCATATGCATAACACGGATTTAGTCACATTATAAGCTATAATTCCCCTTCGTAAAATACCTATATTATAACTATAATCAAGAGTAATTACCCATATATGAACGACTGTCACCTGTACACATCTGAATAATGAAAAAAGCACCGACCCATTAGTCGATGCTCTTTACACTTTCTCCCTCCACAAGTATATGCGCCACTATCTCATGTGTGCCGCAGACAGTCATATTATGTATCTTTTCCAGTATGATATCCACGCTTCTGGCCGCAATAACCTCCGTGTCCTGTCTGACAGTTGTGAGTCTTGGAATGCTATATCCCGCCATCTCTATCCCATCAAATCCGGTGACAGATATATCCTCCGGGATCCTCCTCCCGAGATCTGCGGCTGCCCTCATGACACCTATGGCTATCGTATCGCTGAGCGCCATCACCGCCGTGATATCCGGCTGCTCTGAAAAAAGCTTTTTTGCCACCTCATATCCAGATTCCATGGAGTAGCGGCATGGAACATAGCTGAACTCCGCCCCTGCAGTCTCTTCTACCGCACGCTTGCAGCCCTCGTATCTGTTGTGTCCTATCTGCTTTTCGGTCACCTGTCCTCCGATGACACATATTTTCCTGTGCCCTTTCCCCAGAATATATCTGGTCATATCGTATGCCGCCAGCGTGTCGTCTATCGCTATAGACGATATATTTGCCGCATCAAGGCTCTGTCCACTGGTGGTTATGATGATGCATGGTATCTTTATTCCCTGTATCCTCTCGTCAAACAAACCAATATTTGCTCCGAGGAACATGATCCCCTTCGGGTTGACACCATTTATTATTCTAAGGGCGTACTCTATCTCGTCTCCGTCCTCGTCTATATACTCCACTATGACATCCTCGTCATAGCCCGCCAGTCTGCTCTGTATCCTCTCGACAATATCCGCAAAGAGCATGTTGTGATTTCCCTTTATGATAACCATGATCGCCGACTTGGCCGCCATCTTGAGATGCCTTGCATTTACATTTGGCTCAAATCCGCTCTCCTCCACGACCTTGAGTATCTTCGTCCTTGCCGCGTCGCTGACTCCCGGCTGGTTATTGATAACCCTGGACACGGTTCCAATGCCATAGCCCGACATACGTGCAATATCTTTTATCGTCATAATCCTTATCTCTCTTCTTTATCATTTTATTCTGTAATTATATTCTCATTTGCCTGATGCCTCAATATGTTTTAGCACTTTTGATCGTCTGGAATATTATAAATAGAACACACAGAAAGGAATTTTCCTATGAACTGCAATAACAATAACTGCTCACAGAACAGAAATAACTGTTACGACAATATCTGCACGATAGATATCCGCGATACTGCCCTGCAGAACCACCACTATCGAGATACAGTCTGGACCGGCTGCTTCATGCAGATGACTGTCATGTGTATACCGACCTGCTCCGATGTGGGGCTTGAGGTTATGGAGGACACCGACCACATCATCCGCATCGAACAGGGTCAGTGCTCCGTGAGGATGGGCTGCTGTCCAAATGAACTGTGCTTCCGCAAGAACCTCTGCGCAGGGGACTGCATCTGCGTTCCAGCCGGAACCTGGCACAACATCATCAATATCGGCAACAATCCTCTGAAGCTCTCCACGATCTACGCTCCACCTCATCATCCCAAGGGGGAGACGCAGGCCACCAAGGCCGAGTCTATGGGGATGGATTGCTGATATGTTTTCATGTGATATGAAGTAGATCGCATTGCCGGATTAATTGACAAATGCCCCATTACCTGCTGACGTTTGTCTCAGGTAATGGGGCATCATCATACTGTGTGGACACCAATTAACTAACCACTTCTACCTACTGCTCCTGCTTCCTGCAGAATATGCTTCTGAATATAAGTCTGGCAAGTGGGCCCACCAGGAAAAGCTGAACCGGCAGTGCCATGATAAAGTTTCTGATATATGCCATGATGTAATTCGGCAGTACATTGACACCATAACCATGGGAATGGAACAGTGCCAGAAAGCTTGCGAAGAACACCTGTGCCACAACCGTGAATATCTGAATGGCAAATATTATGAACATTGGCTTATCCCCCGGCTGTACAACCCAGAATGCAAAGAACTTGGCTATGTGTCCTGACACAAAGAATGCCAGCAGGAATATGATGATATACTCCACCCACATGCTCTTTAAAGCCACTAAAAATGTGGCATTTGTAAATTCACCACTTGCCAGCACAGTGTTATATACTGTCATTATGTAAACCATCATCCACGCTGTTATCGCTGTAAAAAATATTGACTGTCCTGTTGTCTTAGGCATTCTTCTGTCCTCCATCTATCCTGTTTAGTGTGTATACAATGATGTCGCAGGCATCCGTCTTGGTCATGACACCGGTGTCGAGCATCAGGTTATAATTATCTACCTTGCCCCAGGTGCGCCCCGTAAAATACTCATAATTCGCCGCTCTTGTCCTGTCCTTGAGCTCCAGCTCCCTGCGTATACGTGCCTCCATCTCGGATTCTTTCTCACCACTCACGGCAACCTTTGCACCGCCGCTGAATATTACTTCACCTTTGGAATCTATTCCATTTTCATGTCTCTTGACACGCTGGACGCGATGCTCCATATCCGCATGAACAAATATATGGAAGCATCTCGGATCATTCCTTAACACATAGTCCGCATTTCTTCCAACTATGATGCAGTTGCCATCCTTCGCCAGGTTTCTTATCATATTTTTCTGGAGCCTGTTGATCTCCTCAAAGTTCACCTTCTGGGTGCGGGCAAACAGCTTAAACGGCACAAATCCAGCCAGCATATTGAACTCATCGTCAGTGCTCATATGCTCGTCATCCAGGATCTTCTCTGTGCCAAGCTCCTGAGATAACTTCTCCATGATCTCCGCATCGTAGAAGCTGTAGCCAAGACGTTTCGCCAGCATCATTCCTATGGTATGTCCTCCGCTGCCGGTCTCCCTGCTTATCGTTATTACGTTTCTCATTTTATTCTCCTTCCAAGCTTCATTCTTCCCGGCAAATACCAACTAACACAATCACCATAGGCTCTCATGTAAGATTTCCAACCCACAGCCCACAAAAAAAGACACCAAATGCTGCCTGCCCGTCTGACATTGGGCAAGCGACATTTAGTGTCTTTGATGATTCGTATTAATTTGCCATTGTTTTGTTGATTGGTGTCTGCACAGTGACCACTCTGCGCGCCAACGTTTTGTATTCTAACACATTTTTATTTTTTGTGTAAGCACTTTTTATATTATATGCATGTTTTCCGCATGAACATATCATGATACATTGCCATGCCTAAGTTGCTTGGGGTTCTGTCAATCTTTTAAAGAAATATTTATCGCAAATACTCCATCCGCAACCTCCGCGCTCACCTCATGCCCCAGCTTGTCCGCAAGGCACTTCACTATGTAAAGTCCCAGCCCTGCGCCCTCCTTCTGTCTGGACTTTCCACGGCAGAACGCATCGAATATTGTGTCGACATCTATCTCATTGTCCGAATCTATGTCATTTTCAAAAAAGACTTTAACAAGGTCGTCCTCACACACCAGCCTCACAGATATCCGGCTCTTGGCATACTTCCGCGCATTTGAGAAGAAGTTGGCAAATATCCGGCTGAGCATGGTCTCATTGCTACGCACAGTGACCGCCTGTTCCGGTATGTCAAATGTAACATTTATACCGGACTCCTTCACCCAGTCGTACTGCTCAAATGCCTGAGAGGTCAGAAGTGCCGCCACATCCACATCTGAGGTCTCGATCTCTTCATCCTTTGCCTCCGCTGATGACACCTCAAAGAACGCATCGGAGAGCACCCGCAGATAGTCAGTCTTTGCAAGGGCAATGTCAAGATATTCCAGATCCTTACCTGTGATATGTCCTCCCTTTTTCATGAGCTGCATATACCCCTTCGCCGCAGTGAGCGGTGTCCTGAAATCGTGGGAGATTCCGGCTATGACATTTTTCAGCCTTGTCCTGTCCTTCTCCACCGCCAGATTCTTCTCTTTTATCTGATCCGAGTAGTCATTCAGCGCATTTGCAAGGCGCAGGATATCCCTGTCGAAGTATTCCACATGTATATCCTGATCTACGCCGCCCTCAAGGCGCGCCTTCAGCTTATCCGCAAATATCCGCATCTGCCGCTTGTACTGTACCACCCGTATAAAAAGGACTGTTGCTATAATCAACAACAGCCCTATCATAAGCTTATAATAGATATCCATACCCTATATGCCCCACTAATTGAACCACTTTTTTTCATAGCTATTATAGGATAACACATACCAGATGAGTATTTCAACAACTCCTGCCACCACGCAGATGATCACGTCCTGGGCTGCTATCTCCGGCAGACCTGAACATGTCAGGCTGCCTCCGGCAAGGCAGTAAGTCGCCTTTGAGACGGTGCCGCCATTCTCGGTTACCATGTCTATCACAAGGCTGCCTATAGCTTCAAGTATCAGGAATCTGAAAAATACCCCAAACATTCCTATTGCTGATTTGAATGTTGTCATGATGAGAACTGAGCAACTGAGCACTCTGATACACACCACTGCAACGATCAATATTCTAAGTGCAAGATATTCTGTATCTCCATAACCGTTCTTCGCCCCATAATACAGTATCGGAGAGATCATCAGCGCTATACTGATGACCGACATGAGTGGTACAACTGTAAACAGCTTGGAAAGCAGCAGACTTGACGTCCTGTTGCCCGCCATCACCTCATAACAGAGCACCTTATTCTCATATGATGTCACGTACATACCGGCAATTATAAGCGGAAGGTATGTTATGAGCAGAAGATCCTTCTCAAGGAACATTCCAAATGCCTCCACGCCTGAGCTTGCACCATCAAATCCAACATCCATGTAACCCAGATAAATCATAAATATACACAGTGCAACTGCCCACACTGACAGGTGATAGGTTTTTCTTACGCGGTACCACTCCGCTCTCATAAGTCTGTTCATACTACCTACCTGCCTTTCTGAGCATTTTGCCAACGAAGCTCTTTGGCGATGTACTCTCCTCACCGGATGATGATACCCTTGACAGGAAATACTCCTCCAGATTCTCACCCTGTACATGGAACTTGAGTATCGTAAGTCCTGCTGCCGTTATCGCCTGCGACACGGTCTTGAGCTCAGACAGCATATCGTAAATGCGGATATCCCCATTCTCCATCACTCTGTAGCCTGATATTCCTAGATCCTGCTCGATAACCGTCACAAGTCTTTCCGTGTCATCCACCGCCACCTCTATGTAGCTTCTGCATTTCTCATCCAGCTCTTCCTTGGAAACGCACTCCACCAGCACACCCCTGTCGATGATGGCAAAATCCGTACAAAGCTCCGAGAGCTCCGCCAGCAAATGGCTTGAGATAAGTATTGTTATCCCTCTCTCATCCTTCAGTCTCTTAAGAAGATTCCTGACCTCCACGATTCCCTCCGGGTCAAGTCCGTTCACCGGCTCATCGAGTATCATAACCTCCGGGTCAGGCAGCAGTGCCATGCCGATTCCAAGTCTCTGCTTCATTCCAAGGGAAAAATGCTTCACAAGCTTCTTGCCGGTATTTGCCAGCCCCACAAGCTCAAGTATCTCACCTATCTTCGATGAATCCGCCACTCCCCTGAGCCGGCCGATGTACTCCATATTCTCCCTGGCTGTAAAGCTCTTGTCCAGATATGGCGCCTCGATCATGAAACTTGCTCTCTCCCTGTTTACATCCAGATCTTTTCCTGAGCCGAACAGCTCTATCTCTCCCTCAGCAGGATTTATAAGTCCTGCTATCATCTTCATTATGGTGGTCTTACCCGCTCCATTTGGTCCTATCAGACCATATATGTGCCCCTTTTCAACGTCCAGTGAAAAGTTATCCACAACTCGCTTATCGCCATACACCTTTGTCAGCCCTCTGAGGCTTATCACGCTCGCCATGCATTTCTCCCTTACCTTGTCTTGCTCACCCGATGATCGCCAGATATAAAATCTTATCCCCTTATTTTTATCCCGTGATCATCTGCACTGCCTCTTCACTTTTTCATATTACTTTCTCCGCATAAAGAAATGGTAAATTCAAATGTAAAGAAAAGGTTAAGAATCACTCCGCAAGCTTGTACCCCATTCCCCAGACTGTCTCTATGTACTCCTGGTCGTCGTATTTCTTTATCTTATTTCTCAGATTGCTCATATGAACTTTGAGGACATTGTCCTCCGGATAATATGTCTCATCCCACACGCTCTCGAACAGATTGGCCTTGGAGAAAAGCTTGTTCGGATTGGTCAGAAGAAGCCTTAATATGCTGTACTCCTTTGCTGTGAGCACAAGCTTATTGCCGTTCACTGTTACGATCTTCGCCTCATCGTCCATGGTGAGGTTCTTGTAAATATATGTGTAACCCTGATGCCATACCTTAGTATATATAGTTCCGGCATCTTTTATTGTTTTTCCATTTACATTTTCTATATCAATACATGATCCGCTGTTAATGTTCATGCCAGTTTCAACATCTCCAGCATTTGATGAAGCTCCGGCCATGTCCTTATTCCCATTTGCATATCCAGCCGACTTCCTATAATCACAGCGGCTGAGCACCGCCTCCACCCTGACAAGCAGCTCATCCAGATCAAACGGCTTTGTGATATAGTCATCAACGCCGAGTCTGAACAGATCTATCTTCGTCTGGACCGTATCCTTCGCTGAAAGCACAATAACCGGAACATCTGAGAATTCTCTGAGACTCTGCATGACTCTGTCGCCGCTCTTCATCGGCAACATGAGATCCAGCAGACATAGATCGATGTCCGGCGTGCTTTCGAGAAGTGACAGCCCTGCTATACCATTTGTGGCTGACAGCATCTCATAGCCACTTTCTGTCAGATATTCGCAGATAAGCCGGTTTATCTCTTTGTCATCCTCTATGACGAGTATCTTGCTCATACAAAAATTCCTCCTGTAATGGAACACCTACTTATCTACTACTATACTTTATTGTTTTCTCCGTGTCATCACTGCATTGGAAAAACTGTATCACATTTCAATCTTGAGATCACTTTACTCCCACTCGTCCTCGTCGAACAAGTCGTCCTCATATCCGTCTTCCACATATTCAAAGTTATCGTCATTAAAGTCATATTCTTCATCACTAAAGTCATCTGACTCGGTTACATTACCACCATTTGTATTCTTCTCACCACATTCTGAAGCAGCTCTGTCTTTATCGCCATTACCCAGTTTTGCGTATATTCTTCCATCATCCAGATCATCTTCACTGTCAAGTATATAGAGATATGGCTCATTCTCCACCCGCTTATATGAATGTATCACCTTAACGTCAGACAGATCCAGAAGCGACTCCTTCAGTATTGACTTCATATAGTCCTTCACCGCTTCCGCTGTAAGATTGCCAAATTCCACTATAGGATTCCTCTGAAAACGGATAGCATTGGTCGATGAACCATACCCTAAGTTCTCAAAACTGACATTTACCTGTCTGTTATTTACCCTGAGTGAAATATTTGTAACAGCGCATACATCCCGTTTATCAAAAATATATATTTTACCCTCGCTGGTCAGTATTTGTACACGGTCATCATTTACTTTGACTTTGTCAAAACCTCCTGTTCTTCTTTTTGTTTTTTCGGTGTCGTTTATCATTCTTCTCAATGGCATAATATTTCTCCTCCTGTCAAACAATTATTTATATGTTAATCTTTGTATTCCGTACGGTATTTCTAATGGTACACACTGCCCTTTTTTAACTCAACGTCTGGGGAGATTTTTTTATCCCTCTGGGGAGACCTCCGATATGTCATTTTCTTGATTTTTTTGTGCATGGGGTAGATGGCACCCTTTTCTGCCCTGCCTATGTTTCTAATTTCATTTGTATATGGGGTAGAATTTTTGCCTTGTTTCTTATTTTTGATTTGTAGAATTCGTATAGTCCAATTTGGGAGTTTTTTTAAGATTTTTAGTAATTTTTTACCGATAACAAAAAATCCCGGTGTACCGACTTTTATCGATACACCGGGATAATATATGTCTTTTATGAGTACGATGAAAGGAACTGCTTTGTTCTCTCCATCTTCGGATTGTCAAATACCTGGTCAGGTCTTCCC